>JBPPMI010000022.1:0-3179 GCA_051305975.1 Solirubrobacterales bacterium | reverse complement strand
CCATCTCGATGTTCGACACCGCGGACGGATGCAGGTCCACCTCGGCGAAGCGCTTGGTGACCAGGTAGAGCAGGTTCTCGCCGTCGAGCTTCTCGAGCTGCTTCTCGAACTCGAACTTCTCGAAGATGTCGCGCACGTTCTCGCTGAACCCCCGCACGTAGTCGAGCAGGTTCGCCCTGCTACCGGCCGGGTCGCCCATGAGCGACTTCAACGTGAACTGGGACGTGTTGTAGAAACCCTGCCCCGCGGCCTTCGTCAGGAACACGGATGCCGAGGCGGCGTCCCCACGCTTCCTGGCCTCATCCAGCACCGCCTGCTTGGTGGGCTCCAGCACGCAATCCAGCCGCCGCAGGATCGTGAACGGAAGCACCACCGCCCCGTACTGGTGCGGCTTGTACGGCCCCCGCAGCAGATCAGCGATCGACCAGATGAAGTTGGCGTTGTTGTTCTGTGCCATAACTCGGGTGGCTCCGTTCAGGGTGTGGTTCGAGGTTCACTCGACACTGGTGCCGACTCTACGGGTGTCTCTACGAGTCCGGACGCGAGTGCGTTCAAGATCTCCTGCTTGGCCTTCTGGACAGCCGCAGCGGACTCGATCAACCTAGCGGCGAGAGACTCGAACGACTCGTCGATCGACTGAGCAGTCCGCTGAGCTGAAGCACCCTGAACTGCAACGGTGAAGTCGAGGAGGTTGAAGTGGGTCCGAGATATGCCGCCGAGAAGGTGGCGCGAGTTCGCAGGACTGTTGATGGCCGCCGCAATGTAGTGCGCGTTCCAAGAGTCATCCATAATGCGAACGGCCTGCATGAAGCGGCCTAAAACCCACCCGGGTTCCGTCCAGACTCGCGCGACGACGTCGTCGCCATCCGGGTACACCAAGATGTCGCCGGGCATCACGAGCTGGCTGACTGCGCTGGGGCTAGCTTCAGTTCGATCGGAGGCAGAGTCCCGATCCGGTCGCGGAGATCTGGCCTCCCGCACTGTGAGGATCGGATGACTTTCGCCGCTGCCGTCGTAACGTTCCATGTGTCGACCTCTGACGACCAGGACTGAACCTCGCTTCGCGAGGTCCCCAACTGTCAACATCTCGGGAGGCGTCGGGCTCGCAGTCGCAGTCGCAGTCGCAGTGATCATAGGCAAGGTGAACCCTCCACTCAGTGAGAGCTCGGCCGCCTCGTGGCTAGTCTCGACCCGCCTACCGGCTCCCGCAACGACATCAACTCGTAGCCGGCGACCGCTCGCGTGTGCGGATCCATCCGCCCCGTGAAGCATGGGAGCAGGCGGCTCAGTAGGAGATCCCGTCATCCGCCGACCGAGTCGTCCTCGACCAGCTCCCCTTCCCACGCCTCCTTGCCCTCCCACAGAGCAAATGCAGCGATGACAAACCCGGCGACGGGATCGAGCCATGCCGCGCCCGTGAGCATGAAGAGCACGAGGCCCAGCAGCGTTGAAATGGACAGCAGGACGCAGATTCGTGTCTCGGCGGCGTCGGCCAGGATCAGGTTGTCACCCAGCCGGAGGCCAACTCGTCGTTTCCACGCTGCAAGCAACGGCATGACGACAATGGAGGCGACGAGCACCCCGACACTTACCGGGGATGCTTGTGGCGTCTCGTTCTCGATGAGGCTCCTGATGCCCTCGAAGGTCACGTAGGCGGCGAGGATGAAGAAGGTCACGGCCACCAGCCGGAGCGTGATCTTCTCCTTCCGCTCGTCGGCTTCGCCATGGCGAAGCCTCGCGGCCAGCCTGAGGCCGACGAGCACGGCGGCAATGGACTCGATGCCCGAGTCGATGCCGAACCCGATCACCGACACCAGCCCCGCCGCGATACCCGCCGCAATGGCGACGACTCCCTCGATCACGTTGTAGGCCACGGTGAACTGTGCGAGCCGCAGCCCGCGCCGGGTGAGTCGTTCGACCTCTTCGGCCTCCAGCGCTGTCACTAGCAGCACCCCGGCACGTCGCACGAGTCGTTGAGGCAGGGAGCACCCTCATCGACAGCCAGAACGACGTTGACAAGCTCGCCCATTGCCTTGGTCAGGTGGGCGTCTGCGATCTCGTACCGCGTCTGCCTGCCTTCTGGCACGGCCACGACGATGCCGCAGTCACGAAGGCACGCGAGGTGATTCGAGACGTTCGAGCGGGTGAGGTCGAGATCCCGAGCAAGCACGGCAGGGTGACCGGGGCCTTCTAACAGCGCGAGGAGAATGCGCGAGCGATTCGGGTCGGCTAAGGCCTTCCCGATCCGGCTCATGACGTCGAGACGGGAGGCAATGGTCAGCATCTACTGACTATACAGCGCACGCTGACCATAGCCGGACAGGGCAGCGACCGCTTCGCTCCAGTCCGCGTCAACGCCGCAAGTAACCGGAATATAAACCCGCAGCAGACGTTGCAGTTATAAGTGTAAAGTGACGTGAAATTGGATGCCTGAGAGAGAACCGATGAAATCAACCCTGACGATCGCCAACGATACGGTCCTCATTGACGAGCCCACACAGTCGGAGGCAGCAGAGCTAGTCCGTGAAGCGGGCGACCTGACGATAGACAAGTTCATGGTCCTGATCGGAGGGCAGCCTCACGATGTGCCCGAGGGGCTCTCCCAACTTCTCCTGCATGTTCTAGAGCACACGGCTGAGGGCGGAGCGCTGACCGTCCGGACGATGCCTGACGAGCTAACGACAACTGTCGCAGCCGACATGCTGGGGGTATCCCGTCCCACTCTGATGAAGATGATCGCAAACGGTGATATCCCGGCGCGTGACGTCGGCTCCCATAAGCGACTCAAAGCACATGACGTGCTCGCTCTCAAAGATCAGCGGCTTGAAGGGCAGAAGGCGGCGTTCCACAAGCTGCGTTCGCTCAACGTCTAGTTTTGCTCGCTCACGCTAATCTCGGGCCGTGATCCAGAGGGTTTTCGTTGATGCGAACGTGCTCTATAGCAAGACGTTGCGCGATTGGATCTTCCTGCTGAAGCTGGCAGGAAACGGCAACATGTTCCAGCTGCACTGCACCGAAGACGTGCTCGACGAGGCGCTTTATCACCTTCGGCGTGACCATCCCGAGTGGAAGGGGCAACAGATCGCGAACATCCGAAGGAACATCGTCGGAGCGCTCGATGAGATAGTCACAGACTTCGACCCTTCGATGGACTTTCCGGGTTCGGACGAGAATGACCG
>JBPPMI010000021.1:0-20595 GCA_051305975.1 Solirubrobacterales bacterium | reverse complement strand
TCCGCTGGCGCTGCCGGTAGTCCTGCCCGAGATCGAGAAACTCGGACCGACCGGCTTCGAGATCCGCAAGGCGACCGGCAAGGACGGGCCGGTGATCACCGAACTCGGAAACGTGATCGTCGACTGCCGCTTCGACGGAATCGATCCAGACCTGGAAATCAGGATCAAGTCGATCACGGGAGTGATCGAGTCAGGTCTCTTCCAGGGTTACGCGCCCACGCTGGTCGCTGGTTGATTCAGAGGCCGAAGACGCGGCGGGCGTCGTGGAGTGCTTCGATTAGGCGCTCCGTCTCTTCGTTCGTGTTGTAGACCGCATAGCTCGCCCTGGTGGTAGCCGGTACCTCGAGGCGCTTCATCAGGATCTGGGCGCAGTGGTGTCCGGCCCGGACGGCGACTCCGTGGCGGTCGAGGATCTCGGAGATGTCGTGGGGATGGACCCCTTCGAGGTCGAAGGAGAAGATGGCTTCGCGGTCGGTCATGTCGGCGGGCCCGAACAGGGTGAGACCGGGGACTTCCTTCAGCTTCTGAATGGCGTACTCGCCGAGTTCGCGTTCGTGGGCGGCGATCGCGTCGATACCGAGCCCGTCGATCCAGTCGACGGCGGCACCGAGCCCGGCCGCTTCCGCGATCGGAGGCGTGCCGGCTTCGAGCTTGGCCGGGACCTCTGCCCAGGTGATCTTGTCCTTGGTGACTTTGCTGATCATCGAGCCGCCGCCCTCGAAGGGCTCGAGCTCGTTCAGCAGCTCGCGTCGTCCGTAAAGGACGCCGATACCGGTCGGGCCGTAGAACTTGTGGCCGGTGAAGCCGTAGAAGTCGGCTCCGATCGCGGCCATGTCCAGCTTCAGGCGGGGGGCCGACTGGGCGCCGTCGATCAGGGTAACGGCGCCGGCCGCCCTGGCTTCGGCGACGATCTCCCCGACCGGGTTGGTCGTGCCGAGAACGTTTGACACGTGGGTGAAAGCGAAGATCTTCGGTTCGCGGGCGAGGCACTCGGTCAGGTGGGCCCGTTCGAGCTGGCCATCGCCGTCGACCTCGACGAATTCGAGTTCGGCACCGGTGCGCTCGGCAATCAAGTACCACGGCACGATGTTCGAGTGGTGCTCCATCTCCGTCAGGAGGATGCGGTCGCCGGGGCCGAGGTTCGCCCGGCCCCACGACTGGGCGACCAGGTTGATCGCCCCGGTGATGTTCCGGGTGAAGACTATCTCCCGGGGGTGGGCGTTCATGTGCCGGGCGACCTTGGCGCGGGCGCCTTCGTACAGCTCGGTCGCTTCCTGCGACAAGGTGTGGGCCCCGCGGTGGACGTTCGAGTTGTGCTCGCGGTAGTAACGGTCGACCGCTTCGATGACCGCGACCGGCTTCTGGACCGTGGCACCGCTGTCGAGGTACGACAGTGGGTGGCCGTTGATCTCACGGCTGAGGATCGGGAATTCCGCGCGGATCGACTCCAGTGACCTGGGCAGGGCTGGAGTTGTCACGCCCGAGGTCATGCGGCCGCTGCTTCGACCTCTTCCTTGATCCACGCATAACCCTCGGCTTCGAGCTGGTCGACGAGTTCGGACCCGCCTTCCTTCACGATCCGGCCTTCGAACATGACGTGGACGACGTCGGGCTCGACCATGTGGAGGAGTCGCTGGTAATGGGTGATGACCAAGGCGCCCATGTCGGGGCCGGTGAACTTGTTGATGCCGTCGGCGACGGTGCGGAGTGCGTCGATGTCGAGGCCGGAGTCGGTCTCGTCGAGGATCGCCATCTTCGGCTTGAGCAGGGCGAGCTGAAGGAGCTCCATGCGCTTCTTCTCGCCGCCGGAGAAACCGTCGTTGAGGTACCGGCTGGAGAAGTCCTGCGGGATGTTCGCGAGGTCCATGGCCTCACGGGCCTGGGCGGCGAACTCCTTGATCTTCAGCGGCTTCTCGCCGCGGGCCTCACGCTGGGCGTTGAGGATCTGGCGCAGGTACTTGCTGACCGCGACACCGGGGATGGCGACCGGGTACTGGAAGGCCATGAACACGCCGAGCTGCGAGCGCTCGTTGACGGCCATCTCGGTGATGTCCTGTCCGTCGAAGTGGATCGAGCCTTCGGTGACGGCGAGGGCGGGGTGACCCATGATCGCATTGGCAAGGGTGGACTTGCCGGATCCGTTCGGACCCATGAGGGCGTGGACCTTGCCCGACTCGACCTTGAGATCGAGCCCGCGGAGGATCTGCTTTTCCTCGACGCTGACGTGAAGGTTTTTTATCTCTAGCTCTGCCAAGAGACTGGCTCCGTGTCTGTGTTTCGGTTGGGGTGGCGCGTCGCTCTAGGCGGCGGCGCTGCCGACGGCCGGCTTACGTTCTTCTGCCGGGCGGCGGGAAAATTCGACGAGCTCGGCCAGGGTGGTCCCGGCGAGAGCACGGTTGACGCCGCCCTGGACCCGTGTCCAGAGAAGCTTGGTCGCGCAGGCCTGGTCGGCATCGGGATCGTCCAGGTGCGAACACTGCACCTTGCCGGCCGGAGTTTCGTGGAAACAGTCCATCGGTGCGATCTGTCCCTCGAGGGCTTCGACGACCTGGACCATCGTGATCTCTTCGGCCGGGTGGGCGAGGCTATAACCGCCGTGCGCTCCACGAGTCGAGGTCACCAGGCCGGCCTTCCGCAGCTTTGCCACGAGGTGCTCGAGGTATGAAAGCGGCAGGTTCTCGGCTTCGGCCACAGCATTAAGCGAGACCGGGCCCGCCGTGCGTTGGCGACCGAGTTCGACCATGAGTCGAACTCCGTACTCGGCTTTTGTCGAAAAGAGCATCGATCCATATCCTATCGACTGGGTCGGGCTTACCCATATTGCTAGGCGGGATGCCGTTCCGGATCGTCCTGAAGTCGCCTGCGATTGCGGGCCATGCGCCGGCGGAGGCGCCTCCACGGCGAGACCTTCAGCGATCCGCGGGCGGAGGAACCGAGTGCCCGGGCCAGCAGCGAATCCGAGAACGATCCGGGTCCCGGAAGCTCGATCAGGATCTCTACCTGTCCCGGGTCCCCGCGCATCTTGCGGGTGCGATCGGGCACGAGCCCTTCGAAGAGATCGGTCGCCGTTGTGTTGCTGGTCAGCACCAGCGCCAGGAAGTAGTCGATTCCTTCGGCCGCTGCGCGACGCACCAGGCGCTGGAGCATCGCGGTGGCGATGCCCTTTCCCTGCCACTCGTCACCGACGATGATCGCGACTTCCGCTTCGTTCCTGAGCCTGGTCCGGATGTAGCGGGCGACGCCTACGATGGAACCTTCGTCCGGGTCGACAGCTACCAGCGCTTCGTGGTCGCTGTGGTCCACTTCCGTCAGGTAGCTCAGGTCTCCTTCGCTCAGACGCTCCACCGGCGCGAAGAAACGCTGGAAGCGGGACTCCGGCTTCAACCCTTCGAAAGCTTCCGCCAGCAGCAGCTTGTCGTCGGGTCGGATCTGCCGGATCAGCACCTCGATGCCGGGCTCGAGGGTGACCCGCTCGGTTTCGATCCGGTGGGTCACGGTTCGATGAGACCTTGCCTTATGGCGTAACGAACCAATTCGACCCGGTCGCGCATGCCGAGCTTCTTCATCGCGTTGGCGCGATGGTTTTCTACGGTTTTTTCGGAAAGGTGAAGTAATTCGGCGATCTCTCTGGTGGTATTCGCTTCTGCCACGAGCTTGACTATCTCTTCTTCACGGGGTGTTAATTCCGAGTGATCGTGGTCTCCGCGCGCCAGGACGTCCTGGATCAGTGCCTGTTGCGCTCCGGGCGAGAGGAACGGCTCGCCGCGCTCCACCGAACGCACCGCTTCGAGCAGGTCGGTGTCGGCCTGGGACTTGAGCACGTAGCCGGAAGCCCCGGCCTTGAGTGCCTCGAACAGGTATCGCTCGTCGTCATGCATCGAGAGGATCAGCACCGGCACCTCGGGGGCCTGGGCCTTGATCTCCCGGGTCGCCTGGAGTCCGGTCAGGCCGGGCATCTTCACGTCGAGGATCGCGAGGTCGGGCCGTTCGCTGATCACCAGGTCGCGCGCCTCGATCCCGTCGGCCGCTTCGGCCACGACTTCCAGGTCGGGCTGCCGCTCGAGTAGCAACTTGATCCCGGAGCGCACGATGCCGTGGTCATCGGCGATGACGATCTTCATGCGACTCAGTTTCCCATCTCGGGGCCCGGTTCAGCCCGATCCGGAACGACCAGACGGACGGACGTCCCGTGGTCGGGCCTCGACTCGATCTGAAGGTCGCCGCCGACGAGGATCGCCCGCTCGCGCATTCCTCCGAGGCCGAGGCCGGAGGTGGCGTCGTCGAAAGTGAAACCCGAGCCGTCGTCCTTCACCGAAAGCTCGACCCGGGAGTCCGCCCGGCGCAGGCGGATCGCGATGTGGCCGGCGCCGCTGTGGCGGATCGCGTTGCCGAGCGATTCCTGGGCAACGCGATAGATCACCAACTGGATGTCGGGGTCGAGCCCGCCGAGTTCGCCTTCCACCTCGAATGTCGCCTTGACGTCGCCGCCGCCGAGCTGGTCGATCTGGCCGGCGATGGCCGCGCTCAGGCCGAGGTCGTCGAGGGCGGTCGGTCGCAGCTGGCGGGCGACCGCGAGCAGTTCGTCCATCGCCTGGTGGGCGAGGATGCTGGTCTCTGCGATTTCTTCCTCGAGCTCTGGCGGTGCAGCGGTCCGGGCCGCTTCGAGGCGGAGCAGGACGCCTGTAAGCGACTGATTCACCTGATCGTGGAGGTCACGGGCGACGCGGGCCCGCTCTTCTTCCTGCGCGCTCAAGGCGGCGTTCGAGGCACGCCGTCGCTCGGCTTCCAGCCGTCGCATCATCCTCAGGAAGGCGATTTCCAGTCGCTCGACTTCCTCGGTCTCCGCCTTGCCGTCGATCCCCGGCGGCAGGTTGGCACCCGGCTGGCTCAAGTCGACCTTCTCCATCTCGTCGATCAGGTCCTCGAGCGGATTGAAGCGGCGCCGCAGCAGGGCGACATTGAGGAGGCAGGTGACTCCGGCCATGACCGCGACGAGGAGGATCAGGATCTCGGCGTGATCCCGGTCGAGGCCGGCCACGATCGCGGTCAGGATGGTCGCGAAAGCGACCATCGCCGCGTTGAGCGCGAGGACCTCGGTGAACAGGGGGCGGTGTTTCATGCTTGCCAGCATCGTGGCAGGCGCGGCGGCTCACGGGACGAATTTCCGCAGGGTAGGGGGTGCCTGCCCGGATGAGGGGGCTGGCCCCTATGGTCAAATCCGAGGTTTGCTTCACACTGCGTGGACTGATTGAAACGCGCGCCTTGCGCGACCCCGACAACGGGCCCTGACATCTTGATCCACGCTTCACGGTGATCAAGGCGGCTGAGACGACCGTCAGGCGCGACCCAAAGGAGACCAGGAATGACCACCACAAAAGGATCAACTTTCGCCGCGACACTGAGGACGACCCTCCTCCTGGCGACCCTCTCGGGTCTGCTCGTCGTCATCGGCTTCGTCATCGGCGGTTCGCAGACCGCGCTGCTGTTCCTCGGCATCGCTGCGCTGATGAACTTCTTTTCCTACTTCTACAGCGACAAGCTCGCCCTGAAGATGAGCGGCGCCCAGCCGATGGATGAGTCCGAGAACGCGGCCTACTTCCAGATGGTGCGGGAACTGTGCCAGCGGGCGGACATCCCGATGCCGCGGCTCTACGTGATTCCGCAGGAACAGCCGAACGCTTTCGCGACCGGCCGTAATTACAACCACTCGGCCGTCGCCGTGACCGCCGGCATCACCAAGCTCCTCTCGACCGACGAGCTGCGCGGCGTCGTCGCCCACGAGCTGGCCCACATCAAGCACCGCGACATCCTCATCCAGTCGGTCGCCTCGACCATCGGCGCCGCGATCACCTACCTCGGCTACATGCTGATGTGGTTCGGCAGCGACAGCAACTCGCCGCTCGGGCTGATCGGCTCCCTGGCCATGGTGCTGCTCGCCCCGCTGGCCGCAACGATCATCCAGCTCGCCGTGTCACGTCAGCGCGAGTACGCGGCCGACGCCGGCGGCGCCGCGATCTGCGGCAACCCCGAGTCGCTGGCGAGCGCACTGCTCCGGCTCGAGCAGGGAGCCGATGCGATTCCGATGACCGGCCACCAGAATGAAGCCACCGAGTCGATGTACATCGTCAAGCCCTTCAAGGGCTCGGGCCTGAAGAGCCTCTTCTCGACCCATCCCCCGATCGAGGAACGGGTCACGAGACTGCGCCAGATGCGTCCGTCTCTATAACGAAACCCGAACAAGTGTTGTGGGAAGGGCGGCCAACAGGCCGCTCTTCTTCTTTCTGGACCGATTCGCACCGCCACCTCCGAAATATCCGGAGCAGAATGGCTCTATGCTGCTTCGTCTGATGCGGATCACTACCGCGCTATACTTTTTGAAGTAACTCAAAATCCAGAATTCAAGGGAAACGATGACCCCCGAAACCCAGGTTGTTCAGGAAGTGACCCCGCAGGAGGCTTTTCAGGAGCTCGACTCCGGTGACGCCATCCTGATCGACACCCGCGAGCCGCACGAGTACGCCGAGTCGCACATCGACGGCGCGAACCTCATGCCGCCGGCCATGGTCGCCGACAACATCGAGTCCAAGGCACCGGACAAGTCGGCCCGGGTCCTGATCTCGTGCCGGTCGGGCGCCCGCTCTGCGACCGCCGCCGAGTTGCTGATGGAGATGGGTTACGAAGACGTGGCTTCGGTCGCCGGAGGCATCCTCGAGTGGCAGGAAGTCGGCTTGCCGGTCATCACCAGCTCGGCCCTTACGCCCGAACAGCGCGATCGTTACTCGCGCCACACCCTTCTCCCCGAGGTCGGGGTGGACGGACAGGTCAAGCTGCTCGAGGCCAAGGTGCTGCTGCTCGGCGCCGGCGGGCTCGGTGCTCCGACCGCGCTCTACCTCGCTGCTGCCGGCATCGGCAAGATCGGCCTCGTCGATGACGACGTGGTCGATTCTTCGAACCTCCAGCGCCAGGTCATCCACAAGACCTCCACGGTCGGCAAGTCAAAGACCGGTTCGGCCCGCGAAGCCATCGAAGCCCTGAACCCGGACGTGGAAGTCGTCGAATACAACTTCCGCCTCGATGCCGGCAACATCCTCGACGTGATCAAGGACTACGACATCATCGTCGACGGTGCCGACAACTTCCCGACGCGTTACCTCCTGAACGACGCGACGGTGCGGCTGAAGAAGCCGGTCGTGTCCGCCTCGATCCTCTCGTTCGACGGGCAGATCTCGACCTTCATGCCCTACGAGGGTCCCTGCTACCGCTGCCTGTACCCGTCCCCGCCGCCGCCGGAACTCGCTCCGAGCTGCTCCGAGAACGGCGTGCTCGGCGTGATGGCCGGCGTCATGGGCCTGCTTCAGGCGAACGAAGTAATGAAGCTCGTCCTCGGCATCGGTGAACCGCTGATCGGCCGCCTGCTGCTCTACGAAGCCCTCGGCACCCGCTTCACCGAGCTCAAGGTCCGCCGCGATCCGGCCTGCCCGATCTGCGGTCCGGACGCTGCCGAGACCCCGGAATCGGAGATGGGCCAGTTCCCCGACTACGACGCCTTCTGCGGCGGCCACGTCGGGTCCTGACCGGTCCCGGTCTCAGGTAGGATCAGCAGCATGCCGACCGTAAGGATTCCGCCCGTTCTCCGCCAGCACACCGACGGTGCCACCGAGGTGGATGCCGGCGGCTCGAACGTGGGCGAGGTGCTCCAGGCACTGGTCGACGAGCATCCGGCGACCAAAGAGCAGCTCTTCTCCGGCGAAGGCGACCTCAACCGTTTCGTGAACGTCTACCTGAACGACGAAGATGTCCGGGTGCTCGACGGGCTCGAGACCGCGGTCAAGGACACCGACACCGTTATGATCCTGCCGGCGATGGCCGGCGGGTCGATCTAGAACTACTCGCCGGGGAGGGGTCCTCCGACCCTTTCCACTTCGGCCAGGATCTCTTTCGCTTTCTCTTCGGCGGCGGCCGGCACGAGGATGTTCCTCGGCCCGATCCCGAAGAGGTCGGTGAGGAAGGTGCCGTTCGGCTTCCGGGTGATGCTCGGGATGCCCTCCTCTTTCAGGATGGACTGAATCAGGTCGGCCTCGGTCTGGTTGGAGGCCAGGGCCACCTTGACCGGTTCCGGCTCAGACTGTCTGGAAATCGACGTCCTCCACCTGGTTGCCCTTGATGCGGAATCCCCGCACGTATGGCTCGTCGGGGTTCTCCAGGGAAACGATGAAGTAGACGGGGTCCGGCCAACCGTTGGCGAGGTTGATGTCGGTCTGCGAAGGAACGGCGGCGGTCTTCGTGTGCGAGTGGTAGATGCCGACGATGTCCTCGCCGGCGTCGATTATCTTCTTGTAGATCTCGAGCTGCTCTTTCGAGTCGATCTCGTAACGCAGGGGGCTCGCAGCCTTGTTGGTCGCGCGGTGGAGCGACTTCGCTTCGTCGCCGACGCCGCCGATCAGGCCGCAGCACTCGTTCGGAGCGTCTTCGACGCTGTGGCTGATCATCTCGTCCACGAGAGCTCGGGGGATGTTCATGCGGTCACCACCAGTTGGTGGCGTCGATGTCGCCGAGTTCTTCGAGCGACTTCGTATAGACGCCTGAGGAGAGGTACTTCCAGCCGCCGTCGGGGATGAGGAATACGATGTTTCCGCTCTCGATCTCGCCCGCGATGCGCACGGCGATCGCCGCGACGGCTCCCGAGGAGACACCGGCGAAGATGCCTTCGTCCTCGAGCAGGCGCTTGGTCCAGACGATCGCGTCCCGGTTGGAGACCATGATCTTCCGGTCGAGCACCGAGAGGTCGATGATCGGCGGGATGAAGCCGTCGTCGAGCGACCGGAGGCCGGACACTAGTTCGCCCTGCATCGGTTCGGCGGCGACGATCTGGGTCTCCGGGTCGTGTTCCTTGAGCCGCCGGCCGTTGCCCATCAGGGTTCCGCCGGTGCCGAGGCCGGCCACGAAGGCGGCCACCGAATCGAGTTCTTCGAGGATCTCGACGGCGGTCCCGTCGTAGTGGGCGAGCGGATTCGCTTCGTTCCCGTACTGGTAAGGCATGTAGTACTGCGGATCCTCGGCCAGCTCGAGGGCGACTTCCACCGCGCCGTTGGAGCCCCTGGCGCCTTCGGACCAGACTATCTCCGCGCCGTACATCTGGAGGAGCTGGGTCCGCTCGCTGGTCACGTTGTCCGGCATCACGACCTTGAGCCTGTAGCCCTTGCGCCGGCAGATCATTGCGAGCGAGATCCCGGTGTTCCCCGAGGTCGGTTCGAGGATGGTCTGGCCGGGACCGATCGCCCCGGACTCCTCGGCGGCTTTCATCATCGAACGCGCGACACGATCCTTGACCGAGCCCGTCGGGTTGGCCGATTCGAGCTTGGCGAAGAGCTTCACGTTCTCGTTCGGCGACAGCGTGGAGAGCTCCACCAGCGGCGTATTGCCGATCGAGTCGACGATGTCGGTGAAGGTGCCACCGCAGGGCTTGTTCAGGAGGTCGTAGTAAGGGCTCATGGCTCGGGCTGAAACTTTGTCCAGCGGTACTTTAGAAAGTGTAGTGACTTGGACATCTGACGTCGGAAACAAGTCGATTACATGCGATACTCAACAAATTAGGCGTACCGCCCATCTACCCTTTAACGGAGGAACCATCGCATGAAGAAGTCTCGTCTTTTACTTTTGATGACCGCATTGATGGTCATGTCGGCCCTCGTCCTGTCTGCCTGTGGCGACAGCGACGACGACAGCGACACCGGAGACACATCCGCGTCCACCGACTCCGGAGCGTTCTCTTCCGAGCTGATCACCGAAGGCACTCTGACCGTAGGCACGGACACCCCGTACCCGCCGTTCGAGTTCGGCAAGGCCCCTGACTACGACGGTTTCGACATCGACCTGGTCAACGCCATCGCCGAGGAAATTGGTGTGGATACTGAATACCAGGACACGGCGTTCGACACCATCTTCACTGACCTCGCCCAAGGCAAGTTCGACCTGGTTGCTTCGGCTTCCACGATCACGCCCGACCGCCAGAAGGTAGTGAACTTCTCGGATCCGTACTACAGCGCCCAGCAGGCACTGCTCGTACCCGAGGGTTCGACCGACATCGCGACCGTCGAAGACCTCGCCGACAAGTCGGTCTCGGCTCAGAACGGCACCACCGGCAAGACTTACGCCGAGGATGAAACCGACGCCAGCACCGTTCAGGGATACCCGAACGGACCGGCAACGATCGCCGCTCTGAAGGGCGGACAGGTCGATGCGGCAATCATCGATGAACCCGTCGCCCGGGACGCGCTCGAAAAGGACCAGACCGGATTCGAGATCGCGACGACGATCCCGACCGGTGAGCTCTACGGTCTCGGGCTCAACAAGGACAGCACCGAGCTGCTCGCGGCTGTGAACGAAGCGCTCGCCGGCATGAAGACCGACGGCAAGCTCGACGAGATCTACCAGAAGTGGTTCAAGACCAACGCGCCGAAGGATGTAATCGACGGCACCACGACCAACCCGTAGCAACCCGGCTGTGAGGCAGGGGGGACGAATCCGGCGTTCCCCCTGCTGAACTGCTGTTCGTCCGACGGAAAGTAATAGTTGGAAACTTTCTTCAATACATACTTCGACTTCTCGCTGATGGGGGAATACTTCGGCGACGTCCTCGAAGGATTCTGGTGGACGATCAGGCTTTCCATCGTCGGTGGAATCCTGGCCCTCATCTGGGGCCTGATCCTCGCGGTGCTCCGGCAATTGCCCGGGCGCGCCCTGGCACCGGTGCGCTGGATCACCATCGTCTACATCGACGCGCTGCGCGGCATTCCGATGCTGCTCACGCTGCTCCTCATCTACGGCGGCCTCAGCACCCTCCAGGCCGAGGGCACGATTCCCCGGTGGATCGGCGTGCCCGAATACTTCGGTTACCCCAGTGCCTTCTGGTACGGGATCCTGGCCCTGACCCTCACTTACGGCGCCTACATGGCCGAGGTCTACCGCGCCGGCATCGAGGCGGTTCCCCGCGGCCAGATGGAGGCCGCGAGGTCGCTCGGCATGAGCCATGGCCAGGCCATGCGGTTCGTCATCGTGCCCCAGGCGGTCCGCAAGGTAATACCGCCGCTCCTCAACGACTTCATCGCCCTGATGAAAGACACTTCCCTGATCAGCGTGATCAGCATGCCCGAGGTGGTGAACGTCGGAAACGAGATCTATTCGGCCACCTTCAATCCGTCGGCGCTGACTCTCGGAGCGATCATGTTCCTCGTGGTCACGATCCCGCTCGCCAGGCTTGTCGACTGGCAGATCAAACGCCAGGACCAGAAATTCCAGAGAGGCATCCCATGAGCGACCCCATCCTGAAAGTCTCCGACCTCCAGAAGAGCTACGGCAAGCTCGACGTGCTCCAGGGCATCGACTTCGAGCTACAGAAGGGCGAAGTCGTCTGTGTGATCGGCCCGAGCGGCTCCGGCAAGAGCACGCTGCTGCGCTGCCTGAACATGCTCGAGCTGCCCGACGGGGGCCGCATCGAACTCAAAGGCAACGAGATCTTCGGCGGCGGCAAGCCCAAGGACCTCGATGTGCTCCGCCGCGAAGTCGGCATGGTCTTCCAGTCGTTCAATCTGTTCCCGCACATGACGGCGGAGCAGAACGTCTCGATCGCCCAGAAGAAGGTCCGGGACCGGAAGGGCGACGCCTGCCGGGAGCGCTCGGAGGAGCTGCTGACCAAGGTCGGGCTGGAAGACAAGCTCGGGGAATACCCGGACCGCCTCTCGGGCGGACAGCAGCAGCGCGTCGCGATCGCGCGGGCCCTCGCCATGGACCCGGAGATCATGCTCTTCGACGAGGTGACCAGCGCGCTGGACCCGGAACTGGTCAAGGGCGTCCTCGACGTTATGCGGGAACTGGCCGACGGAGGCATGACGATGGTCTGCGTCACCCACGAGATGACCTTCGCCCGCGAGGTGGGGGACCGGGTCATCTTCATGGACGGCGGCGTGATCGTCGAACAGGGCAAACCGGACGACGTTCTCGGCAACCCGCAGGAGGAACGTACGCAACAGTTCCTCGGCCTCGTCCTCGAACACTGAACCGCACCTACCGACGGTTGCATCTGTTTCACTTGGCAGTGTCGAACGACCTTGGTCTCCCGGCCGGGTCACCAAAATCAGGAGAGAACGTGAACCGAAGACTGACCGCTGTGCTGACCGGCCTCTGCGCCGCCATCGTCCTCCTTGGAGGTGCCCAGGTCGCGAACGCCGCCAAGAAGACCGTGACCATTTCCGGCAAGGCGTACATCTTCAACCACATGGACACCCTGATCTCGAACGCGCCGATTAAGGTGCGCGAGTTCCCGAAGCTCTCGACCAGTACGAACGCGATCGGCGATTACAAGCTGAAGGTTCCGAACAACGCGAACGTCACGCCGTACATCCCATCGGGAACCGGTCCGCTGACCAGGTACAACCTCGATGACTACAGCCCGAAGGGGCCCGCCGAGGAGACCCACTGGAACGAGGTCGACCATCAGACCTTCCATACCCGCGGTGCCGACCTGGAGAACGTGAACTTCCAGACACCGGCCGATCTGGAGTACGCCGGCCTCAAGGCGATCCTCAGCGTGCAGACCGGCCCGGACGGACGTCCCACGAACTGCGCCATTGTCACCACCGCCTCGATGCGCAGCGTGCGCGGCGTCGACTACAACACTTTCGAGAAAGAAACCGCCGAACACCACGGACATGGTGTCCCCGGTGCCACGTCGATTGCGTTCCCGTCCCTCGGTTCTCCGGTCTACTTCAACGAACACGTGATCCCGGACGAATCCGAGACGGAGACTTCCAAGGACGGTGGCATCGTCTGGACCGAAATTCCGACCGGTAATTACCGGGTCGTCACCTCTTCGGAGTCCGAGCGATTCGCAAGCTTCCTTGCGACCTGCAAGGCCGGACGCGTGATCGTGCCGAACCCCCCTTGGGGTGCCTACGAGCTCGGCAAGGGTGAGAAGCCCCTCGGCGCAGGCAACGTCGCTGCCACTGTCAAAGGTGCCAATGCAGTTTCGGTAGTGAAATCCCCTCGAAATCCGAAGACCGTGAGTCGGAGGATCGAAGTGGGCATCGTCACCGGGGAGAAGGTTTCGGTACTGGCACGTGTCAAGAAAGCCGGCAGGACCATCAGTTCGAAGCGCATCAAGGGACTGACAGCGTCGCGAAAGACGGTCAGGCTGCCCATCAGGCGGAAGGTCCCGGCAGGGATGGTAAAGACCGAAGTCACGATCACTGATGCGTCCGGTGTCAGTTTCACGTCGAAGCGGTGGGAACTGCTGCCGGGAATCCGGAAGTAGGCCTAGAGAGTCAGGTCCAGGCTGGCCGGCATGTCCCGGCCGGCCGGATCGGGCTGGCTGATGTCGCGCAGGTATGCGCGCCACATGTCGTCGATGTCACGCATCGGCAGGTCGAAGGCGGCTTCGAGGTTGGACTCCGGCCCGTCGCGCCTCAGCCTCGCGACGAGCAGTTCGCAGGCGCCACCGCCTCGGTAGTCCTCGAGCAGGTCGAAGATCGTGCCAGCGAGCAGGATCGCATCGCGCCTCGACGGCGGGAAGGACGGGCGTGACCCCTCTCGGAGCCTCCGGATGACCGCCGCGCGGTAGAAGTCGACCTGCCCGGAGAAGTGCTGGGCGGCCCCCTCGACCAGCCAGGCCCAGCGCAGGTACCTGACGAAACGGATCGGGGTCCAGGGCGGCGGGATGCGTTCGTTGTTGGCCGCAATCACGATCTCGGTGTAGAGCCGCTCGGCGGTGCCCTTCAGGGCTTCGAGCGACGCGTCGCCGGCTGCTCGTTTTTCCATCGCCGCTTCACCGAGGACGTGGACCTCGGTCGCCATCGGCCAGCCCGCCAGGTACCGCCGGCCGGCGGGAGCCGCGGACCAGCGAACGAACGGCAGGAAGGGATGGGCCATGGTCAGCCAGATCGGCGAGGGGTGGACCACGACCGTGATCTGGCTCGGAACGACCTCGAAGCGGTCCTCCAGCCGGAGGCTCAGGTCCTCGAGCCGGTCGAGCACCTCTTCGGCATAGCTGGTGTCCCCGTCTTCATGTCTCGCAGTGAAGGTGAGGGAAGGAGTTTCGATCCAGGTCATCGAAACAAGGGTATGGACTCGCGCGGACCGAGGCCGAAACCAGGACTGGGTGCGTTTCCGCCACCATAGGTGTCAGGAGTGCACCCGGCCGTGGGCGACCTGCAACGTAACGGGCCCCCTTTCGGGAGCCCGCTTGAAGCAATGAAACGCTGTCGTGCTACCTACGCGAAAGCGACTTCCCGCTCGCCTTCACAGACGGCACGGATCTCGGCGCTGGCGCGCTCGAATTCCTCGTCGGCCATGACCGGGGTGCCTTCGAACGGCAGATCGCGGTCGATCTCGACCCATGAACGGCAGCCGTGGTACTCCTCACGGACGCGCACGGTCACGGGGCGGGGAATGCGATGGACCCGGAGCAGGACAAGATGCAGCGGATGGCGCGGCTTCCAGTTCAGGCGCTTCGCGGCGTAGTCGGTCGTCCAGATGTAGAACGGCGACAGGCCGTCGACGACCTTCGGGTTGTCGATAGTGATGTGCTCGGCAACCTCGGCCCAGGCGCGGATGCGGACGCGGTCCGGCTGGCTGATGCCACCGTCCTGGAGCAGCGCACGTGCGGGCGGCTCTTCGTCGGGCCAGACGCCTTCTTCGAGGGCGCGGTCGAGTTCGGGGTGGTGTGAGGGGCGCACCAGGTCATTCTGTTGATGGTCAAACGTGGGGTAGAGGAAGAACCGTTCGTGCTCGAGCTCGAAGTGCTTGTTCTCTTCGCGAATTCCGCCCTTACGCAGGGTAAGGAGCTGTTCGCCTTCGGCCAGGGCTCGCACGGTTACTGCCCATTCCTTGAACGCAATTGGCATAGGGGTTTCTCAGTCGGGGTAGAAAGTTGCTACGGACATGTGGGCGGGGCCGAGGAGAAGCTGGACTGGCAGCTACGAGGCCCTGCTAGGACGAAGGACCATACAAGATGTTTTCGTAAAGTTCAAGGCTATGTGACGGATGCTACGCGGCTTGGCTACGGGAAATCCTCAATAATCCGCTCCCCGCGGCTTCGGCCCGCCAACCGTTCGGTAAGTAGAGGGTGGCCTGCTTCAGATCGATCGACGCCGGTCCCGGCACCGGGTCGTGTACCGGATCGGCCAGCTCGGGATCGGGTCCGGGTTGCATGTAGCGGCGCCGGACCGTGACCAGTTCGATCGCCGCTTCCGGGTCGCGGTACCCGTACCGCTGGTCATGCGTTTCATCAAAGAGCTCCCGCAACCGGGCCGGGTCTCCGCTCATGTCGGGGACCGTGAGTTCGAACGACTGCCCCCGGTAGCGGAGGTCCCAGGAGACCGCGTCGGCGTCGCCGATCAGGTCTTCGAGAGTCGCTGCCGTGATCGATTCCGCTTGGAGCATCACCGTCCGGACCTCGTCCCGGCGGCGGTCGGCCGCGGCGAGGCCGAGGGCGCTGAGCACTCCGCCATCCACCGGCACCAGGATCAGGTCGATCCCGAGGGCGTCGGCGATGCCGGTCGCATGGAGGGGCCCGGCGCCGCCGAACGCGAGGAGGGTGAAGCGGCGGGGGTCGAGTCCACGCGCGACGGTCATCACCCTGAGTGCCCGGACCATCTCGTTGTCGGCCACCCGGAGGATTCCGAGCGCGCAGTCGTCTGGCGTGATCCCGAGGTCTTCGGCGAGGCCGGTGACGACACGTTCGGCCGCTTCACGGTCGAGACTGATCTCGCCGGCCAGGGGACGGTCGGGGTCGAGGCGTCCGAGGAAGAGGTTGGCGTCGGTCACCGTCGGTTCGGTGCCGCCGTGGCCGTAGCAGGCGGGACCCGGCCGGGCGCCCGCCGACCGCGGCCCGACCCGCAGCGCCCCACCACTGTCCTGCCAGGCGATCGAGCCGCCGCCGGCGCCGACGGTGTCGATGTCGACCATCGGCAGGGCGAGCGGGCGACCGCCGATCAGTTTGCCGCTGGTCTCGCGGACTTCGCCGTCTTCGACCACACAGACGTCGCAGGAGGTGCCGCCCATGTCGAAGCAGAGCAGGTCCGGAACGTGCGCGGCCCGGGAGATCAGGGAGGCGGCGGCAGCCCCGCCGGCGGGACCGGAGAGCACGGTGTGCGCCGCATGGCCGGCTGCCACATCGAGTGATGTGAGTCCGCCACTCGACTGCATGATCGAGGGCTCGGTCAGCCCGATCTCGTGGCAGGAGTCCGCGAGGCGGCCGAGGTAACCCGCGAGCAGCGGTGACAGCGCGGCATCGACTTCGGTCGTCGCGGCCCGCTCGAACTCGCGGAAGGTGCCGACCACCTCGTGGGAGAGCGACACATGTACCGCGTCACCGAACCGTTCGGCCAGGGCGTCCCCGATCTTGCGCTCGTGGCCGGGATGGCGGTCGGAGTGGAGCAGGCAGACCGCGACCGATTCGGCCCCGCTCGCAGCCACCTCGTCGGTGATCCTCGCCGTCTCCTCGTCGCTCAGCGCCACGAGTTCGCCTTCCGGGCCGTTCCTCTCCGCTGCTCCGATGCGCCGTTCGGGGGGAACCAGGGGTGGGGGATGGGACGCTTCGAGACGGTAGAGGCTCGCCCGGTCCTGACGGCCGATCTCGACCAGGTCGGTGAACCCTCCGGTCGCCACCAGGGCTGTCCGGGCACCGCGGTTCTCGAGCAGCGCGTTGGTCGCCACGGTCATGCCGTGCGCGAACGAATCGACGTGCCCCGATTCGATTCCGGCGTCAGCGAGAACCGACTCGATCGCGGCGATGACGCCTTTCGACTGGTCCTCCGGCGTGGTCGGGGACTTGCCGGTGAAGATCGAGCCGTCGCTGATCAGCACCGCGTCGGTGAAGGTGCCGCCGACGTCGACCCCGAGGATGGCCTGCGGGTCAGGCTTCTCCAAAACCGCCTCCGCCCGGGGTCTCGATCCGCAGGCGGTCGCCGGCCTCGAGGCGTCCGGTGGCCTTCGGCTCCAGCTCTTCGGGTTCGCTCCCGGCCGGGATCCGCAGGTTGCGCCCGGTTGCCCCGGCTTCGCCGCCGGAAGCGCCGGGAGGTTGGTGGCGCCGCCTCTCGCTGAGCACGGCGAAATCCATCGGTACGAGGGCTTCGAGGTCCCGGACCAGTCCGTCTCCACCACGGTGTTCGCCGTCACCGCCGGTGTTCCGCCGGATCGAGTACTCGGCGGCCCGCACCGGAAACTCGATCTCCAGGGCCTCGATCGGCGTGTTGAGGGTGTTCGACATCGCCACGTGGACGGCGCTCGGCCCGTCTGCTCCGAGCGATGCGGCCTGGCCTCCACCGAGCGTCTCGTAATAGGTGAAGCTGTCGTTGCCGAGCGTGAAGTTGTTCATCGTGCCCTGCCCGAGCGCGCGCCCGAAGGCGGCCAGACAAAGGTCGGCGACCCTAGACGAGGTCTCGACGTTGCCGGCGACCACCGCGGCCGGCGAGCTGGCATTCAGCAGCGTGCCTTCGGGGACGATCACCTCGACCGGACGGTAGGCGCCGGCCGAGGCCGGGATGTCGGGGTCGGTCAGGACGCGCACCGCGAAATAACAGGCGGAGGAGGTCACCGATGCCGGGCAGTTGAGGTTGCCTGTGTCCTGGCCGGAGGACCCCGTGAAGTCGAAGCGGATCTCTTCGCCACTCACGGTGGCAGTCAGTCTGAGCTCGAGATCCCCGTCGATCCCCTCGAGCCAGTCGGTGGCGGAGTACTCCCCGTCGTCGATCTCGGCGATGCGGGCCCGGGTCCGGGCTTCTGCGTACTCGACCACGGATCGCAGCGCGGCCGGGAAACCGTTGCCCCGAGACCCCGCGAGTTCGAGAAGGCGGTCGACGCCGGCCCGGTTGGCCGCCAGCTGGGCACGCAGGTCCGCCCGGCGCTGGTCGGGCTGGCGCATCCCGCCGATCACTTCTTCGATTGCGGCTTCATCCATCACCCGCGGGGAGATCACCACGCCCTCTTCTTCGAGAGTCCGGGAGTCGGCCGGCATCGAGCCCGGCAGGCGTCCGCCGACGTCGGCGTGGTGAGCGCGGTTGGCGGCGAAGCCGAGCAGCGTGCCGTCCGCATCGAAGGCCGGCGTGACCACGGTGATGTCGGGCAGATGGGTGCCGCCGGCGTAGGGGTCGTTCAGGAACCAGGAGACGCCCGGTTGGTGCTCCTCGCCCGCTACCGCGCGGACCGAAGCCGGCATCGAGCCGAGGTGGACCGGGATGTGCTCGGCCTGCATCACCATCTCGCCGGATGCGTCGAAGACGGCGGCGGAGCAGTCGCGCCGTTCCTTGATGTTCGCCGAATGAGCCGAACGGATAAGCACAGCGCCCATCTCCTCGCAAGCCGAAGCGAGGGCCCCGGCGACGATCTGGATCTCGACCGGATCCGAGGTGGTCACCGGGAGGTCAATCCCACCGTTTCAGCTCGATCGAACCATCCGGTCGGTAGATGAGGTGCTGCTGGTCCAGGGCTGGATCGGTCTCCGGGAAAGCTTTGCGCCGGTGGCCGCCGCGTGATTCTTCGCGGGCACCGGCGGCGGCTCCGATCGCGCGGGCAAGGGGGTATTCCGAGACGGTCAGTTCGGCGAGTTCGTCAGCGGAGCGCATCGGGCCGGCGAGCCTCCAGACCGCCTCGCGGGTCTCGACCGTCGGCGGGTCGAACCGCCATGCGGGCAGGTCCGGTGCGGGACCGGGATCGGATTCGGCGAGGCCCGCCTCGGCGGCACGCCGCCCGAACACGAAACATTCGGTCAGGGAATTGGAAGCGAGGCGGTTGGCTCCGTGGATCCCCGTGCAGGCGCATTCGCCGGCGGCGTACAGGCCGCTCAGGGAACTCCGGCCGTCAAGGTCCACCGCGATGCCTCCCATCATGTAGTGGGCGCCCGGCGAGATCGGCACCGGTTCGGAGACCGCGTCGAAACCGGCGTCGGAGAGCATGGCGAACACACTCGGGAAGTGTTCGGGCGCGATTCCGGTCAGGTCCAGCCGGACGGGCTCGTCCCCCTGCCGGTCGATCTGTTCGAGGATCGCGGCGGTCACGTCGTCGCGGGGCGCCAGTTCGTCGGTGAAACGGCGCCCGGACTCGTCGAGCAGCTTTGCGCCTTCACCCCGGATCGCTTCGGTTATGAGGGCGCCGTCGTAGCCCGTGCCGGGCGCGGACACGCATGTGGGATGGAACTGGCAGAACTCGAGGTCGGCCAGGTCCGCCCCCGCTACGCTCGCGAATACGGGACCGGCGCCGATCGCGCCCCAGGGGTTCGAGGTGCGCCGCCAGAGGGCGGCTGCCCCTCCGGAGGCGAGGAGGGTGGCCGGCGCCTTCACGTTGCCGCGGTCGGTGATGACGCCATGACAGCGGTGACCGTCGCTCCAGAGGGCCTGTGCGGAAGTGCCCTCGAGGACGTCGATGCCGGTCTGACCGGCGACCATCCGGGCGAGGCCGCCAGTGATCTCACGGCCGGTCTGGCTGCCTCCGGCGTGGATGATCCGGTTGTGGCTGTGGCCTCCCTCGAGGGCGAGCGCCAGGCGGCCGTCGGGCTCGAGGTCGAATTTCAACCCGCGGCCGATCAGATCACGCACCACATCGGGCGCGGCCGCGGTCAGGATCTCAACGGCTTCGGTCCGGCAGAGGCCCTTGCCGGCCACGAGCGTGTCGGTCGTGTGCTGCTCCGGGGAATCGTCAGATTCCAGAGCGGCGGCGAGGCCACCCTGGGCGTGGAAGCTGGCGCTCTCGGCCAGGGGCTTTCGGGAGATCAGGCAGACGCGGCCCCCGCCTTCGGCGGCACAGAGGGCCGACCAGAGACCGGCGGCACCCGCGCCGATGACCGCCAGGTCGTATGAACCGATGAGGGACTCTGGCCCGGTCCCGGTCACTACTGACCGGGGTCGGTGCCCGGTTCGTCCTCGTTGCGAGCCAGGTCTTCCAGCTCCTCGAGGGTGAGGCCGTCTTCAAGACCCCTTGCGATGAGGTCGGCTTCGCGGTCGATGCCGACGACTTCGGTCGCTTTCGCGGAAAGGTGTGCCCGGTCGAAACTGCCGGCAGCGGCCATCCCGACCGTCATCTGTCCGAGCTCGGAGAGGCTGGTCCGGCGGAGCTCGTCGAGCTCGTCGAGGTGGTCCTTCATCGCCCGGCGCTCACGCCCGCTCTGCTTGCCACGGCTGAACAGACCCATCAGGAACCTTCCTTCCGCTGTTCGGTCGTGGCCGGCTCGGCGGTCGCGGCGTCGTCCTTCGGAGTCTCTGCCTTCGCGGGTTCGGTCGCCGGGGTGCTGGCGATCTCGTGGCGGAGCGCTGCGATCTGGCCGCGCAACCAGTTGACCGCGGACTCGCGGGCTTCGGCTTCGATCTTGTCGGCCTGGGCCGGAGTCGGCGCCCTCAGCTCGGAAGACAGCTCGGCGGCCTCGACCGCGGCCGGCTTCTCGGCCGCCGCTGCCTCGGCGGCGGCGATCCTCTGCTCGGCTTCCTGGGCACTCGCTTCGATCTGCTTGAGGCGGGTCTCGGCGGCACTCAGTGCTTCCGCCTTGCTCGCCTTCTCGGCGGCGAGGTCGGCTTCGAGGGCAGCGATCTTTGCCGCTGCGGCGGCGTCGGC
>JBPPMI010000020.1:0-3902 GCA_051305975.1 Solirubrobacterales bacterium | reverse complement strand
GACGAACTCGATCTTGTAGACGCCGGCCTCGTTGATGATGACCTGGGGGTTCCCGGACGAGTGGCTGATGATGCCGCCATCCAGGATTCCGTTGGCCGAGAACGTGATGTCGGCTTCCGGGGCCACGACCTGCGACCCCTCGTTGTAGACGTAGCCGATGCCGCTGATCGCGTCCGAACCATCCGAACCGTTCGAACCGTCGGAACCGGTCACACCGGTCGCGCCCGTCGAACCGGTCTCGCCGGTTACTCCGTTGTCACCAGTATCGCCAGTCGATCCGGTCGGTCCGGTCGGTCCGTCGTCTCCATCTGAGCCCACCGCACCAGTCGGACCAGTGGCTCCGTCGTCGCCATTCGATCCGTCGGATCCGGTCGGGCCAACCGGGCCGGTGACCCCGTCAGATCCGTCGTCGCCGTTGGAACCGTCTTCACCGTTCGAGCCGGCGTTTCCGGTCGGGCCGGTGGGGCCGGTTGCTCCGTCGTTGCCGGCGGAACCGTTCGCTCCGTCTTCACCGTTCGAACCGTTAGCCCCGTCTTCACCGTTGGCTCCCGCCGGGCCGGTTGCGCCGACTTCACCGCGAATGCCTTCGGGACCCCGGTCGCCCGGAGCTCCTCGTTCACCGGTGCGGCCAATTTCGCCTGTGCGTCCGATCTCGCCGATCGAACCCTTCTCGCCCTTCTTGCCGTCCGCACCCTTGC
Organism: Solirubrobacterales bacterium; assembly: GCA_051305975.1. Classification (GTDB taxonomy): domain Bacteria; phylum Actinomycetota; class Thermoleophilia; order Solirubrobacterales; family 70-9; genus 67-14. The sequence continues at coordinate 3,204 of JBPPMI010000020.1, read as the reverse complement.
GGCCCTGCCCGTTCCAGGAGATCTTTCGCTGGCCGACAGGACAGCGACTGGTGGAACTCATCAGACGCATCGTCTTGGACTTGAGGAAAACACATGAATAGATACGGCCGTTCTGGGCCGAGGTCACTGCGCTGCTGGAGTCGCTCGGGCCGGCGTAGGCGAACGAACCGCCCCACAGGACTGCGAAAAGTGCCGCGAACAGGACCAGGTAATTCCGGGCCGAAGCCTTTGAATGTTTGGACATGGATACCTCCGTGTGGATTTCAGGCGCCAACGACGCCCGACTCGTCCATGCCCTCCGACACAACCGATGCGATCCAACTTATTGACGTATCGCCCCGAATGAATGGGTACTGCGTACCGATCCGCGCGGGTAGTTCTACACTGGCCCGACGTGGCTGCCTACGGACAACAGACCGGTTTCCGGCTCCTGAAGTGCGGAATGCTTTCGCTCGCCCTGGCCGTCATCACCGGCTTGATCCTGAGTGCCGGGTCGACGGCGGCCCTCCCCCGGCTCCACGCCGAGCCCGACCTCGAGCGCGGCGGGCGGATCATGGACTCCAAGGGCCGTGAGGTCCTGCTCCGCGGCGTCAACGTCAACTCGCTCGGCCAGTACTGGCAGGGCACCGAAGTCCCTCCCACTTTGCCTTTCGACCGGCGTGATCCGGCACGCATCGCCCAGATGGGCTGGAACGTCGTGCGGCTGATCGTCTCCTGGTCCCGGGTGGAGCCGAAGCCGGGCGAGTACAACGAGGCCTACCTCGACCGGGTCGGGCGCTGGATCGACCGGCTGGAAAAGAACGGCGTCTACACGATCATCGACTTCCACCAGGACGCCTGGGGCCCGACGCTGGCCGCCCGGCCCGGTGAGGACTGCGTCCCGCCGTCGCAACCAGCATTCGGCTGGGACGGGGCTCCCGGCTGGGCAACCCTGGACGAAGGCCAGCCGCGCTGCTTCACCAACGTCCGGGAGGTCAACCCTGCGGTCATCGCGGCCTGGAAGAACTTCTTCGCCAACACTGCCGCGTCCGACGGCGTCGGAATCCAGACTCACTACGTGCGAACGCTCCGCCGGGTCGCCAAGCGGTTCGCAAAGTCGACCGCCGTCGCCGGGATCGACATCATGAACGAACCCGGAGCGCTCAGCCCCGCCGACAACGCGGCCCTCAGGCCGTTCTACACGGCGGCGGTCAAGGCGATCCGTGCCGGCGAGAAATCGGGGCGGGGATTCCGGCACCTGATCCTGTTCGAGCCGAGCGTCCTCTGGTCCCTGACCGGATCGGGCGCCCCGCCGGCGTTCAGCAAGGACCGCAACCTGGTCTACGCGCCTCACCTCTACGGCGGGAGCATCGGCGGTGAAGGTCCGCCGAGCCGTGAATCCTTCGATAACGCCCTGGCCGAAGCGAAGGCCTACGGCGGAGTACCGGTGCTGACCGGTGAATGGGGTGGCGACCCTGACCGCGCCACCGGCAAGGACGACGACTACTTCAACGTCCACCAGGCACTCCAGGACGAATTCCGGATCGGCGCGACCGTCTGGACCTGGAAGCAGTCCTGCGTCGACCCGCACGCCGCCACCAACGATCCCGGCATCGCTCCGTCGCTGCCTCCGTGGAGCCTCTACCGGATGGACTGCGACAACGGCAAGAACCGGATCGTCGGGCAGTTCCCGAAACTGAGGAAGGATTTGCGCCGGGCCTATGTGAGACGTGCACCGGGACGCCTGTTTTCCGCCTCGTACGCACCCTCGAGCCGCATCCTCGAAATCAGTGGCAAACGGGGTCGCAATGTTTCCGGGCCGGTCGAGATCTTCTACCCCTCGGCGAACATCCGCATCGATATCAAGTTCCCAGCTACCGCGGGCTTCATCTCGACCCGATACCTCGGCAAAGGGAACAAACGCGGCACCGTCATCTCGATCCAGGTGAAGCCCGGCGCCTGGTCATTCAAGATCGGCCCATCCGCCCGTCGATAGACGCTTCCGGGCACCGCAAACCTCTCGCAAGAGCCCCGCAAGGTCGCATTCGTACCTTGCCGACATCGAATATCCCCCACCCAGGAGTCCCGATGTCCTTCCGCAAGCTCGTTTCATTCATAGCCCCGTTGATGATCGCTTCACTGTTCCTCGTTTCCAACACGGAAGCGGCCACCCCCGGCTCGATCGTCTACGTCAAGGGCCACAACGTGTGGCTGTCCGACGGCGACGGATCGAACGCCCACCAGGTCACCACGAGTGGTGACGAAGACAGTCCGTGGCGTTCGCCCTCACAGGCCGATGACGGCACCATCGCCGCCAGTTTCGGCACCGACATCGTCCGGATGGAGCAGAACGGCGAGATCCTCAGCTCGATCGATCCGCCCCCGCTCACCAACTCGGTCAGCCACATGCAGGACGGCGTCCCGGTCGACGTGGCGATCTCGCCCGACGGCAAGGTCATCGCCTGGACCTATTACACCTACGAATGCCCGATCGGCGTCAGTTGCGGTGCCCGGTACGTGACCGGTTACACCGACGCGGCCAAGGCCTCGCCCGAGACGAAGTACGGCCACACCTATTACATGCAGCCGTCGTGGGTCGGCAACAAACGCACCCTCCAGGGCGGCGGCTACGGCTCGCATGTGATGATCGACGAACTCGGCACCGGTGATCCGGTCCACTGGTTCGACGACAGCGACTACGCCGGCGATAGCACCGACCTCGGTGACGCCGAGCTCTCCCGCGACGGCAAACGCATCGCCGCCGTCCGCGGCTACGGCAGCAGCACCCACATCATCTGGTTCAAGGTGAGCGGCAACGCCCTCTCGGGACCGCCCCCGGCCGTGCCGGAACCGGAATGCCTCACCGGTGAACTCGAAGGCCTCGCCGGCCCGACCTGGGCCCCGGACGGACAGTCCCTGGCCTGGACCGAACCCGACGGCGTCTGGGTGAAGTCCACCCCCGGCACCTGCGAGAGCCCGCAGCCGAAGCTGCTGATCCCGGGCGCCTCGGAGCCCGACTGGGGACCGGCCACGAACGACCCGAAGCCGGTCAGGAAATTCAAGGTCCGTCTGGTCAACATCTCGTTCGACAAGGCCCTGAAGAAAGGCGTCACCGCGAAGGTGAGCGGCGCCGTCCCCGGCAGGGTGAAGTTCAGCCTGCTGCAGGGCAAGAAGCTGGGCGGCTCCGGCACGTCCGTCGCCGGCAAGTCCGGGACCGCCACCGTC
>JBPPMI010000019.1:0-6100 GCA_051305975.1 Solirubrobacterales bacterium | reverse complement strand
ACGTCAAGTGGGGCCTGTGGGGCTGCATGAACCACAAGCTCAGCACCGCATGGGATTTCGACTACCACAAGTACGGAACCTGGAAGCTTGCCCGCGCGAGGATGAAGATGGCGGATCCGCGATGGGCGTTCTGGCTGCAGGGGTTGTGAGGTGACCATCCTCGATCGCGTCGGAGCCCTCAGCGTCAACGGTTTCGACGGGTCGTCGGCCGCTCGCTTGAGTGCGCGCACCCGCGATCTGGTCGAACGCCGGAGGCGGGTCCTCGGGCCGGCCTACCACCTGATGTACGAGACTCCGCTCGAGCTGGTCCGCGGCGAGGGTGCGTACGTCTACGACGCCGACGGCACTCGGTACCTCGACATGTACAACAACGTTGCCAGCGTGGGGCATTGCCATCCCCGGGTGGTCGACGCCGTCACGCGGCAGATGTCGTTGATCAACACGCACACGAGGTATCTGCACGAGGCCGTGATCGGATACGCAGAAGATCTGGTCGGTACTTTCCCTGACGGGCTGAGTACGGCGATGTTCACGTGTACCGGGTCCGAGGCGAACGACCTCGCTCTCCGGATCGCTCGGCACGCGACCGGCCGTCAGGGCATCATCGTCACCGAAAGCGCGTATCACGGTGGGACTGTGGATGTTGCGGCGTGTTCGCCGTCGATGGGTCCGGCGTCGGTCCGCGACGCGGCCTGGGTGCGTACGGTTCCGGCACCGGATTCCTACCGGGTGGACGGCGATCTGGGCACGTGGTTCGCCGAGAAGGTTCAGGCACAGATCGACGACTTGGTCTGCAGCGGTATCGGTTTCGCCGCGCTGATGGTCGATTCGATCTTCGCCTCCGACGGGATCTTGCCGGAGCCGACACCGTTCCTGAAGCCTGCAGCGGATGCTGTTCACGCCGCAGGTGGGCTGTTGATCGCCGACGAGGTGCAGCCGGGGTTCGGTCGCTTGGGCGCGTCGATGTGGGGATTCGAGCGGCACGGGTTGCTGCCGGACATCGTCACCATGGGCAAACCGATGGGCAACGGTATGCCCATCGCGGGTCTGGTGATGCAGGGGTCTCTGGCCGAGTCATTCGGCCGAGACCTGCGCTACTTCAACACCTTCGGCGGTAACCCGGTTACGATCGCTGCGGCGCAAGCGGTGCTCGACGTCATCCGTGACGACGGGCTCGTGGCGAACTCGGCCTCGATGGGTACGCGCATGCTGGCAGGACTTCGAGAGGCCTCCGATCGCGTCGATTCCGTCGGGGACATCCGGGGTGCGGGGTTGTTCGTCGGAGTCGAATTCATCGGCCCGGCAGGTGAACCGGATCCGTCCGAGGCACTGCGCGTGGTCAACTCCATGAAGGAACGCGGGGTGCTGATCTCGGCCACCGGTTCGTACGGAAATACATTGAAGATCAGACCGCCGTTGACCATCGAGGCGGCGGACGTCGACCTGTTCCTCGAAGAGTTCGCAGGGGTCGTGGCCTGACCAGCCGTCAATGGGCGATCGAATGCACCGACCCCAACGAAGCAAGCGTCATCTCTGCCACGTGTTCGAGTTGACGCCGCGTTGCGCCGTCCCGGGCACGCTGGGACATGCCCTGAATGATCACGCCGATGAAATCCGCGACATCGACCGGGTCCCATGACGGTGGCAGAATGCCGTCGGCGACGTTCCCGGTAATGCGTTCCGCCAACAGGGACACGTTGGCATTGCGCATGTCGCGCAATCGATCTGCGATGCCTCGGTTGGCGTCGGTGACGCCGACGGCCGAACTGATGATCAGACAGCCGCCCGGGCACGACTCGTCGGTGTAGTGCGACGCCGCGTCGTACAGCAGTCTCGAGATCAGCTTGGCCGCGTCGGACTCCTCGGCGAATGCCCGGTCCATGAAGTCGCCTCGAGTGGCAAGATATCGCTCGATCGTGGCGAAGAACAGCCCTTCCTTGCCACCGAATGCGCTGTAGAGACTCGGCGGGTTGATGCCCATCGCGCTGGTGAGCATCGAGACCGAGGTGCCCTCGTATCCGTGCTCCCAGAAGGCGAACATCGCCTGATCCAGCGCTGAGTCGACATCGAACTTCCGCCCCTGTCCTCGTACGCCGGCCATAGGCCCTCCTGGTCTCGAATCTCGTCCTGCTCCGGAAACTGTGATCTAGTCTACTCCTGTAGCGATCGATAAACGAATCCCTTACGCTTCTGCAAGAACTTCGGTTCGGCACAGCACGGAAGAGAGCGAATACAGCCCGAGAGTGCATATCACCGTCCAGGGGGATCGAAATGCGTAGTGCCGCTTCATTCAAACTCGGACTCAGTCACAGCGCGGATACCGACTCGGCGTGGAAGGTCGAGGCCATCAAGCAAGTCGAATACCACGTCATCGCCGCACGCAACTTGTTCAGCCCGGAGAACACCCAGCTGCTGGACGGCTGCAGCGCAGCACCGTTGACCAGGGGAGACAGACGCCTCGTCGTCATCGACTCCAATGTCGACCGCATCCACGGCGATCGCATCAGAGGATACTTCGAGCACCATGGAGTGGCCGCGTCGTTCGTGTCGATGCGCGCCGACGAAACGGTGAAGGAATGGAGCTCGGTCATCCGCGTCGTCGACGCGATGAACGGGTTCGGTATCGACCGACGTCGCGAGCCGGTCATCGCCATCGGCGGCGGTGTACTGCTCGACGTCGTCGGATTCGCCGCGAGCGTCTACCGGCGCGGCACCCCGTACATCAGAATTCCCACCACCCTCATCGGACTCGTCGACGCCGGAGTGGGCGTCAAGACGGGCGTCAACTACGGCATGGGCAAGAACCGCCTGGGAACGTACGCCCCCGCCATCGCCACCTACGTGGACCGCGCATTCCTGCGGACCCTCGACGACCGGCACCTGTCCAACGGCCTCGCCGAGATTCTGAAGATGGCGCTGATCAAGTCGGTCGACCTGTTCGAGTTGCTCGAAACCTACGGCCAACGCCTGATCGACGACAACTTTCAAGGAACCTCCACCGAACTCGACACTGCTGCAACACAAGTCATCGCCGAATCGATCCACCTCATGCTCGAGGAGCTCCAACCGAATCTGTGGGAGTCCTGCCTGGAGCGGTGTGTGGACTACGGCCACACGTTCTCACCGACGCTCGAGATGGAGGCTCTGCCTGCTCTGCTGCACGGCGAGGCAGTCAGCATCGACATGGCGCTCACCTCCGCACTCGGATTCCTGCGCGGAAGCCTCAGCAGTGATGACCTGGACCGAATTCTGACGGTGATGAAACGACTCGGCCTCCCCGTCTGGAACGACGTGCTGTCCACGGAAGGCGTACTCGACGCCGCACTCGCAGACACCGTTCGCCATCGTGACGGACGGCAGAGACTGCCGCTGCCCGTCGGTATCGGCGGACACCATTTCGCCAATGACGTGACGAACGAGGAGATCGCGTCCGCGCTGTCCCTGCTCGCGCGGAAGAATGCCGGTCTGCCTTTCAGCGGACCTTCGGTGTCGAAGGTCGCGTCATGAAGTGGGAAAACTTGTACATCGAGGGCTTCGGATCCTATCTACCCGAGAGCCGAGTACAGGCCGCCGCGATGGTCGCGGCGGGTCGGTTCGAGTCGGTCGAACACCAGAAGACCGGGCAGACATCGGTCGCGGTCTCGAACCCCGACCTCGGCGAAACCGCCCCGGACATGGCCGTCCTCGCAGGCCGAGCTGCCCTGCAGGACAGCGGAATCAACACTGACGAGATCGATCTGCTCGTCCACGCCGTCGTTCTGCACAACGGTCTCGAGGCCTGGAACTGCGGTGCCTACATCCAGAACGAACTCGGCGTCGACGACTGCCTGCCCATCGAGATCCGCACCGCATGCGCCGGAGCGATCGTGGGCATGGAGATGATCGGTCGCTGGTTCGACGGACGCGGCAAGGGTTTGGTGACTGCTTCCGACGCCTGGCGTATGCCGCTGTTCGACCGGTGGAAGTCCGATAGCGGTCTCGTCTACGGAGACGGTGCGGCCGCCGCCGTCGTGGGCCCCGATCCCGGCCCGTTCCGCATCCTCTCCACGTCCGTGGTGAGCGATGCACACCTCGAACAGATGCACCGCGGCCACGACAGCCTGAACATGCCGGTCTACGACACCGACGGACCCATCGACCTGCGAGCACGCGTCGCCGGCTTCGCCGAAACACACACCATCGACGAGTTCTGGTCACGCAACGCAGCAGCGTTGTCCCGTTGCGCCGAAACCGCACTGGGTGACTCGGCGACCCACCACGGCGAGATCAGCAGATGGATCGTCCCCAACTTCGGCAACGTTCTACTGCGCAAGCAGTGCTTCGAGCCCCTGAAGATCAAGCCCGACCAGACGCTGGTCGAACTCGGCCGCGAAATCGGCCACACCGGAGCCGCCGACCCACTGCTCGGCCTCGATCTGCTCCGGCGCACCGAGACTCTGCAACCCGGCGACCGAATCATGCTCACCGGCATCGGCGTCGGATTCACCTGGGGATGCGCAGTCGTCGAATACACCGGCCACGACAACACCACGAAGGGATAGAGCAATGGTCACCGAGACACGCCACGAAGCGCCCGCTCTCGACGCGAACGCCGCCATCATCTGGATGCTGCTCGCAGTGTTCGGGGTGGGAACCGTCGAATACCTCGTCGCCGGAGTTCTGCAAGACATCTCTTCCGATGTCGGCGTGGGCAATTCGACTGCGGGCCTGTTGATCACCATCTACGCCGTCACGGTCGTCATCGGCGGTCCGCTGCTCACCATCGCCACCACCCGTGTTCCTCGCACACCGCTCATCGTCGCCTTGATGGCCTTGTTCATCATCGGCAACATCGGCACCGCACTGGCCCCGAACTTCGCGACGCTGGTGATCTTTCGCGTCATCACCGCCCTCCCCCACGCCACGTTCTTCGCACTGTGCCTGGTCTTGGCAACCTCGTTGGTGGAACCGGAGTTTCAAGGCCGCGTCATCGCACGAGTGACGCTCGGCCTCAACCTCGCGACCGTCCTCGGCGTTCCGCTGGGGACGCTGATCGGCTCGCAGCTAGGCTGGCGCTGGTCGTTCGCCATCGTCGCACTCTTCCAACTGTTCGTCACCGCCGCCCTGATCGCCTCGACCCGACGCGCAGCACCGTCACACCACACCGGCAGTGTCACCTCGGAACTGAGCGTGTTCACCCGAGGTCCGGTGCTGTGGGCAATCGGCCTCACCACGCTGAGCCAGGCCGCACTGTTCGTAGTGTTCACCTACATCGCCCCGTACCTCACCGATCACGCCGACGTCTCGGCATCCACCGTCACCATCGTGCTGTTCGTCTTCGGTGTCGGCTCCGTCGTCGGCAACCAGCTCGGTGGGTACTTCGCAGACAAGGCCCTGGACAAGACGCTGTACACAGCGTTGACTGCACTCGCAGGTGCGCTCGTTGTCCTGTTCCTCTTCGGCGGCACAGCGTGGTTCGCCTTCGCGTGGATGTTCGTTCTCGGTGCCGCGGGCTTCTCGATCATTCCGCCACTGGCCTCCAAATTGATCGGCGCGGCCAGCGAAGCACCCCACCTCGCGGCCACAGTCAACATTGCCGGGTTCCAACTCGCCAATGCCGCGGGTGCCTGGATCGGCTCCATCGCACTGTCGGGAGGCAGCAGCGTCTCGGTATTGCCTGCCATCGGTGCAGTTCTCGCCGTCGGCGCGGTGTTGCTGCTCTTCGTCAGTCGTCGTGCGGCCAGGGTGGCCGGATGAGAGCCGCAGTGATCGACGCGCCGCATTCGGTATCGATCGTCGAGCTCGACAACCCCGTCTGCGGCCCGGACGACGTCGTCGTCGCAATCTCCTACGTCGGACTGTGCGGCACGGATCTGGAACTGCTGCACGGCACATCCTCGTACCTGACCGATGGGAAGACGACCTTTCCACACCACTTCGGACACGAGTGGGTGGGTGTCGTCGACCGGACCGGCAGTGGCGTCCGCGATCTCGAGGCCGGTGACGCCATTACCGGCAGCACCATGCTTTTCTGTCAGTCCTGCACAGCCTGCGGATCGGGTAAACGGAACCAGTGTTCGGATCTTCGCGAGGTCGGACTGTACGAACACGGCGGTGCTGC
>JBPPMI010000018.1:0-2446 GCA_051305975.1 Solirubrobacterales bacterium | reverse complement strand
AGACGGTCAGCGGCATCTACGGCATCGATTCACTGCCGGTGCGCGTCGAAGCGGCCTGAACGTCGCTACGACTCTTGCGGGTTGAATCCCGGGCCGAGGCCGGCGGCGGCCCAGGCCTTGGCTTCTTCGAGCTCGTCGAGCTTGAAAGCCTTCAACTCGCCAGGGGACATCCACCCGAACATCGATGCCAGTTTGCGGATCTTCCGTTCGTCGGTGACCACCGCTATGCACTCCCACGAGGAATGGCGGCCGACTCCCCACTCGGCCCCGGCCTTCACGTCCTCCCATGCCGCCCCCTTGTCGTAGCCCGTGAAGCCCGGGCCGATCTGGGTAAGGGCGCGCACCTTGGCGCCGGACTCGATGGTCTGACGGATCGGTGGCATGAGCACGTCATCGTAGTCGGGCCGGGTGATCTCACCGGTCAGAACGAAGCCGAGGACTCCGTCGGGCATGTCATCCAGCCGTTCAATCACGTGCAGGCAAGTGTACGCGCCCGCTTCTTGGCCTTGAGGTTCTTCTTCGCTTTCCGGACGGCGGCCTTTCGCTTCTTCTTCGAGGCTTTCTGCAGCGCCCGCTTCGCTTTCGCAACCTGTTTCACCTTGCTCTGGCAAATTATTCGCGATCGCGACGCCTTGTTGGCCTTGGGGAGCTGGACTACCGGATTGGTGAGGGTCAGCGGCACGGCTGCACGGGTTGCCGATGTCGACGGATCGAAGGTGTTCACGGCGTAGTCGACCCCCTGGAGGGCGCCGTCGATTTTGACGCCGGCGATCGTTACCTTGACCAGGTGGTCGCCAGTCGACGCGGCGGCGGGCAGGCTGACCTGCCAGGCGAGCGTTTCGCCGAGTCCTGCAGCGGAGGGCAGCTTGCGCAGGCCGGTGACCGGTACCGCGGTGCCGTCGAGGGTCACGGTGACCCGGGCGGGAGCTCGCCCTTGGCGAAAACAGGCTGGTCTCCTCTGCGGAACGCACAGTACACGTATCCATGCGGGTTCGAGCCGGGTTCTTACACAAGCCCTGGAGCCCGTGAACCCGGTTCGCTACTCTTTGTTCAGGACTAACTACAGAAACTGGACTTAGCTCATGTCATACCTCCTCGTTCCGCTCGATGATGCAATCGTTTTCCCTTCCGTCAGCGCCAATCTCCAGATCGACGTCGGCGACGAAGACCAGGTCTTCCTCCTCACCCGCCGTGACGGCGAGTTCGAGCGCGTCGGCGTCGTAGCCGAAGTGATCGAGCACGGCCACGGCCCCCAGGGCGAGCCGATTGCGACAGTCGTCGGCCTGCGCCGCGGCCTCGCCGGCATCGCGCTGTCCGACGAGAAGGATCCCGATGCCCTCCGCATCGAGGTCCAGGAGATCCACGACGGCCAGCCCGATGACGAGCACACCAAGGAACTCGCCCGCGAGTACCGCGCGATCGTCGAGGAGATCCTCGAGCTGCTAGGGGCCGGCGGACAGATCGCCGCCTTCCTGCGCTCGGTGGAGGAGCCGGGGGCACTCGCCGACACCACCGGTCTCAGCCCGGACGTGAGCGTCGACCAGAAGGTCCGGCTGCTCGACACGATCAACGTGACCGCCCGCCTCGAGCTGGCGGTCGAACTGCAGCGCGAGCGCCTGGCCGAGCTCCAGGTACGCAGTCGCATCCGCGACGACGTCGAGTCCGGTGCCCAGGCCCAGCAGCGCGAGTACTTCCTGCGCAAGCAGATGGACTCGATCCGCAAGGAACTCGGCGATGACGAAGCCAGCCTGATCGAGGAGTACGAGAAGAAGATCAGCGAGGCCGGCATGCCGGAAACGGTCGAGGAGCAGGCCGAGAAGGAACTGCGCCGCCTCGAACGCCAGGGCGAGCAGTCGGGCGAGAGTTCGATGATCCGCAGCTATCTCGACTGGCTGATCAGCGTGCCCTGGTCCGAACGCTCGGAAGGCAAGCTCGATCCCGCTTACACCCGGGAGATCCTCGATCAGGACCACGCCGGCCTCGATGACGTCAAGAAGCGCATCACCGAGTTCGTCGCCGTCCGGAAGCTCCGCGCCGAACGTGGGGTGGAGAAGGACAGCCGCGCCGACGGAGCGATCCTGACGCTGGTCGGGCCTCCCGGCACCGGCAAGACCTCGATCGGCGAGTCGATCGCCAAGGCACTCGACCGTGAGTTCGTCCGTATCTCCCTGGGCGGGCTCCACGACGAGGCCGAGATCCGCGGTCACCGTCGGACCTACATCGGCGCCCTGCCGGGACGGATCGTCCGTGCCCTCCGGGACGCGAAGACGATGAACCCGGTGATCCTCCTCGACGAGGTCGACAAGGTCGGCAGCGACTGGCGCGGAGATCCGTCCGCGGCCCTGCTCGAGGTCTTAGACCCTGCGCAGAACCACTCTTTTCGCGACCACTACCTCGACGTCGAGCTCGACCTCTCCCAGGTCCTGTTCATCGCCACGGCCAACAT
>JBPPMI010000017.1:0-4298 GCA_051305975.1 Solirubrobacterales bacterium | reverse complement strand
GTGCTCGAGAAGACGATGCTCGTCTTCGGGCAGATGAACGAGCCGCCCGGCGCCCGCATGCGCGTCGCGCTGTCCGGCCTCACCATGGCCGAGTACTTCCGCGAGCAGGGCGGCCAGGACGTGCTGCTGTTCATCGACAACATCTTCCGCTTCGTCCAGGCCGGCTCGGAGGTCTCGGCGCTGCTCGGCCGGATGCCTTCGGCGGTCGGCTACCAGCCGACCCTGGAGACCGAGATGGGTGGCCTCCAGGAGCGCATCACTTCGACTCAACGGGGTTCGGTGACCTCGGTTCAGGCGATCTACGTGCCCGCCGACGACCTGACCGATCCGGCGCCGGCCTCGGTGTTCGCGCACCTGAACGCCACGACGTCGCTGTCCCGCTCGATCTCCGAGAAGGGGATCTACCCGGCCGTCGACCCGCTGGACTCGTCGTCGACGATCCTGAAGCCCGAGGTCGTGGGCCAGGAGCACTACGACATCGCCAACCAGGTCAAGGAGATCCTGCAGCGCTACAAGGAGCTGCAGGACATCATCGCCATCCTCGGCATCGACGAGCTCTCCGACGAAGACAAGATCCTCGTCTTCCGGGCCCGCAAGATCGAGCGGTTCCTTTCGCAGCCGTTCTTCGTCGCCGAGCAGTTCACCGGCACCTCGGGCCAGTACGTGCCCGTCGCCGATACCGTAGCCGGCTTCCGGAAGATCCTCGACGGCGAGCTCGACGACTACCCGGAGAGCGCCTTCTACATGAAAGGCGGCATCGACCAGGTCCTGGAGCAGGAAAAGAGCGCTGCGTAGGCCTTGGCGAACGAGTCGACATTCACCGCTGAGGTCCTGACCCCGGAAGGGGAGGTCTTTCACGGCGAGGTGATCCAGCTCTCGACCAAGACGGTCACGGGCGAGATCGGCATCCTCGCGCGGCACGTGCCGATCCTGGCCGCGCTCGACCCGAGCCTCCTCCGGCTGAAGGTCTCGGACTCCGAAACCATCAGCTACGCACAGTCGCACGGCACCCTCCAGGTGTTCGCCAACCACGCACAGGTCCTGCTCGAACAGGCCATCAAGCCGGTAGACCTCGATGCGGGCGCCCTCGAAGAAGAGAAGGCGAACGCCGAGAAGCGCCTCGCCGACGACAGCCTGGGTGACGCCGCGCGTGAGGACGCCCGGCGCGACCTCCAGCGGGCTGACGCTTTCCTCGAGATCAGCCGAGAGGCGTAAGAGTCTCCGATCTGCTCGCCCTCGCGCAGCGCCTGATCGCCTACGACACCTCACAGCCGGAAGGCATCCACGAGGCGGCGGGATTCATCAAGGGCTGGCTCGAAGCGCGCGGAATAGAAGCAAGGCAGGACGAATGCCGCGGCCTGCCGATAATCACCGCATCGGTGGGGGAGCCCTCCGAGCCGGCCGTCGTCCTCCACGGGCACTTCGACGTCGTGCCCGCCGAGCCCGGGCAGTTCTCGCCGCGTGTCGAAGGAGACCGGCTGATCGGCCGCGGCGCCTACGACATGAAGGCGGCCCTCGCGGCCATGATGCTGGCCCTGCCCGAACCCGGTTCCGCCCCAAACGGCCTGAGGGTGGAGCTGGGCATCGTTTCCGACGAAGAATCGGAAGAGGACAAGGACCGCGGAAGCGACCACCTGGTCGATTCGGGGCTCACCGGGAACTTCGCGATCACCGGCGAACCGACCGACCTGAACATCGGTGTGGCCGCCAAGGGGGTGCTCGCCCTGAGGATCGGTGTGGCGGGCCGGGCCGCCCACGGCTCGACCCCGTGGCTGGGCGACAACGCCGTACTCAGGGCCGTGGACATGTTCCGGGGACTCGAATCGCTACCGTTTGCGAGGGAAAGTTCCGAGTTGTTCGATCGCCCGTCGATCAACCTGGGCCGAATCTCCGGCGGTGACGCCATCAACAAGGTTCCCGACTATTGCTCATTAGACGTCGACATCCGCTACCTGCCACACCAGGATCCCGAGGAAATCCTCGAACAGATCCGGGGGCTCGAGCCTGCCGGAATGGAGTCCATCTTCGCCCTGCCGCCGATCGCCGGTGGCCTCGACTCGCCCTGGGTCAGCGCCCTGATGGAAGCCGCCGACCGTCACCACGACGGAACTTCCGTCTCGGTCGGCCGCGATGGTGCCTCGGACGCCCTATCGTTCATCCGGGTGGGCATACCGGCAGTCGAATTCGGACCGGTGGGAGCGGGACACCACGGACCCGAGGAGTGGGTCTCGATCAGTTCGCTGGAATCGTATCTGGCAGCTCTTCGGGAATTTTTAGAAATGGGTGCAAATCTGGCCGGTTCACCGACCGATGACTGACCGCGACGACCACAACGACGATTCCGCCGATTCGACCGAGGAGTACCTCCTCGGCGGACTCGACGAAGGTGCCGAAGAAGCCCCTCCGCACCGCGAGGTGCCGGCTCCGGAAGAACCACCTGTCGAGGCGTCCGGGACACCTTCGGAACACCCCGGCCACCAGCCCGAACAGGCTCCGGGCGAACCGGGCGAGTACGTCGAGCAGGGGACAGAAGAGATGTTCGCCGAAGAGACGGCCCGCATCCTCGAAGGTGGAGAAGTACCCGATCTCGATCCGGTCTTCCGCGCGGCGCTCCTCGAGAGCCCCGAGACCGCGAAACCCCCGGCTGAAGACACCGGTGAATACACGGCCGAGCACGACCTGCCGGTGACCGGCGAGACCGGCGAGGTCGAACAGGGCACCGCCGAGTGGGATCCGCCCTCGGAGACGGACATCACGGCCGAACAGACCGCCGTGCTCGCGGCGGCGGCCAAGAGCGAAATCCATCAGGCGATCGAGACCTCACGGCGTTCCGGCGAGCCCTGGGACCCGCCCCGTCCTTCCGTCGGTGGTGACTTCGAGGAACCCGCCAAGAGGCACCGTTACTGGTGGCGCTTCTCGCTGGCGACCCTGATCATCGTCCTCTCCTTCGCCGGGGCGACTTCGGCATCGATCCTCCACGAACTCGACGACTTCGCCGGGAAGATCACCGACACCGAATTCGAAGGACTGCCGGACCGCGTCCTTCCGGACGGCAACGGCGGACCGCAGACCGTGGCCATCCTCGGTTCGGACGTCCGAACCGGCGGGGGAGCGCCGACCGACGATCCGGGGCGTTCGGACACGACGCTGCTGCTGCGCCTGGACCCGGATTCCGGCCAGATCGCGATGCTCAGCATTCCCCGCGATCTCAAGGTCGAGATCCCCGGATACGGCACCGACAAGTTCAACGCCGCCTTCAGTTACGGGGGCCCGACGTTGACCCTGAAGACGATCAAGTCGGTGACCGGGCTCGACATCAATCACGTGATCAACGTGGACTTCCAGGGCTTCGCCGAAGTCGTCGACGCTATCCATTGTGTCTTCGTCGACGTCGACCAGGACTACTACCACTCGAACGAAGAGTCGGTGGAGCAGTACGCGGAGATCGACATCGATGCCGGGTACCAGAAGCTCTGTGGCGCCGACGCGCTCGAATTCGCCCGCTACCGGCACGGCGACAGCGACCTGGCCCGCGCTGCCCGCCAGCAGGACCTGGTCGGCGAGGTCCGGAACCGGCTCAGCTTCAACGAGATCCTCAGCCAGCGCGGCG
This sequence comes from Solirubrobacterales bacterium, assembly GCA_051305975.1. GTDB lineage: Bacteria > Actinomycetota > Thermoleophilia > Solirubrobacterales > 70-9 > 67-14. Next base: position 688 of record JBPPMI010000017.1, on the reverse strand, counting down.
AGCTGATCAAGGCTTTCGCCGACAACACCAAGTCGGACATCGAAGGCGGCGACGAGATCCTCGAACTGCTGAAACTCCTTTTCGACTCACGTGATGCGAGTGTCGTCGAAGTCAAGTTCCCGAACACCTTCACATTCGAGAACGGAATCTCGTACGTCGAAGCGACTCCGCAAGAGATCCAGGGCGCAGTCGACCAGTTCCTCGGATTCGAGGACCAGTCCGGCCCGGTCGGCACCCTCGACGAAGGTGGCGGCGCCCAGAAGGACAAGCAAAAGAAGAACGCGAAGAAGAAGTCCGATCCGGCTGACATCCCGGGCAAGGAAGGCGACGGCCTGGTCGACGCCTCCGACGGCGGGCTCGAAGTGGCGAAGTCGCTCGATCGCAAGTTCAAGCGCCGCGACTTCCCCGTGTACTACCCGAAGCGCCTGCCGGAAGGTACTGTCTACGCCGACGGCAGCAGGACCTACCACCTGCGTGACCCGGACAAGAACCCGTATGCGGCTTACCGCATGGTCATGGCGCTACAGCGCGATGACGGGCTCCACTATTTCGGCCTCCAGGGCCTCCGCGAATGGAACGATCCGCCGATCCTCGAAGCCCCGCACGAAACCATCGAGATGGACGACCGGGACTTCGACGTCTACTACGAAGGCGACCGCATCAACCGCATCGCCTGGCACGAAGACAA
>JBPPMI010000016.1:0-4489 GCA_051305975.1 Solirubrobacterales bacterium | reverse complement strand
GACGTAGACCGTCGGTGAACCAGGGGATTCGAGCACGAAGCCGATGACCGGGCCGACGAACGCTTCAGATCCGGGTGGACCGTGCAGCGCGGGGACCGCCGTGACGGTGACTTCGCCGATCTCGTGGGTCTGCGGCCGGTCGAAGGTGGGGTCGATCACGCTGCCGCCGCAGAGATCGGTCGCTGCCTGCTGAGTGCTCAGGGTCGGAATGCCCTGAGCGATGAGCTCGAGGCCCTCCCAGTCGAGGTTGTCCTTGTGGCCGTGGTGGGAGAGAAGAACCAGGTCGACGGCGCCGAGCTCGGCGCGAGAGATCGCGGGCCCGACAGTCTTGACCAGGGTTGACTCTTCAGGGTCCTCGTAGGTCTGCGGCTGATCGAAGGTCGGGTCGGTGACGATCCGCAGGCCCGCGTACTCGAGCAGAGCTGTCGGTCCACCCAGGTAGGTGATGGCGGTCGTCGGCACGGTCAGAGCCTACGCCGGGAGGGCACCGTCGAGACCCTGCGGCGTACCCTTGATGCATGCCCAATCGCCTCGCCGACGCGGTCAGCCCCTACCTCCGCTCGCATGCCGAGAACCCGGTCGACTGGTTCGAATGGGGCGAAGCGGCCTTCGCGGAGGCTGAGCGTCGCCAGGTGCCGGTGCTGGTGTCGATCGGCTACTCGACCTGCCACTGGTGCCACGTGATAGGCCGTACGCTCAGGATTTGGCTCAAAATCGTAAAACTGCAGGTGAGAGGCACCGTTTCGGATCAGATCGGTTCGCCCAGTTTCGCCGTTTGACACCGATTCCGGGGTTTCGTGTATCACTCTCGTGTATCACTCAGGGCGATTCGCTGCCCTTGTTGTCGGCCCGTCGGGCTAGGGTAGATGGCGATGGTGAGCTCAAAGAAGCGGAAGAATACCCCGGCGCCAAGCGTGCGCACGGGGACTTCTCCAGACGACGCGCACGAGATTGTCTACTTCAAGAGGCATTGCCAAAGATGATCCCTCTCGGGCTCAGCCTGGCCGTGATGCCTTGCAGTCTTGGCCGGCATCAGCGAAAGCCAAGGAATATGCGGTTCTCATCGCCGTGGCGACGGCGCCGCCGAAGCGTTGTGCCGGTGGCGGCTATTGGGAGGCGGTGAAGGGTGGGATGAGCGGATGGTTTGAAGTCCGCATCGATGGCCCGAAGCGTCATCACTACCGGTTGTTCTGTCTGCTCGACTACGAGGCTGATGATCGGGACAAGCCGCTCTTGGTCGTTGTCGACGGACGCGATAAGCCGTTTCGCACTACTCTCAGCGATGCCGACTATGCGGCAGTTCGCGCGATGGGCGAGGAGTACCTGAACCGCAATCCGCGCGCCATCAGTTGAACTTACGCCGGGATTCTGGACTGCGTTCGCATGTCGTGTAGGTGGCGGGCCAGTCCGGCCGGATCGGCTGTGCGGCCCGCTAGGATTGGGTCGGTGACCTGGGCTCGCTCGTCATCTGCGAGTGGCTCAAGGGTGATCCTCATGCCGAGGGCCGCTGCGACCTCCGCCAGGGTGCCGAGTGTCGGGTTGGACTTCTCGGACGCAAAGAGTCGGCGAATTGTTGCGGGCTCGACCTGAATTGCGCGTGCCAGTTCCGCTTTGGAGAGGCCAGCCGATTCGCGGGCGTCATCTAGTGCGTTTACTACCTTGTCGATAGTGGCGATGCGCATCGATTCGACAACATACTCTCGAAGGAATTCGGGGTCTTCGAGGTCGTGTGCAAGATCGCTCCAGAAGGTGCTGGCGTTGGTAATGGGGATCATCTCTCTCGGATGCGAGTGTAACATAAATGTTACGTCCCGGGTATCATGGCCAGGGATCGCTCCGGGGTCTTCGAGCACCATTCTAGGACCTGAGTGGGTGCCTGCCTCGGCCTGTGCTGTTACGGCCCGAGGCATCCGATTGGGATGACGTGGACCCCGTCTGGACGGAGGCCGCCCGCTCCGGTGCTGGTGATGACGCCAAGACAGGCGGGTTCCCCGTGCCGGGACGTGTCCACGTTTGCCTTGAACCGAAGTAGGGCTGCTGCAGCCTCATCGACTGCGTCGGGGCTGAGCTTGACTTCGAAGGCTCCCCAGTTGTTGGGCCCGACGCTGACGACCGCGTCAACCTCGTGGCCCTCCGAGTCGCGCCATGAGTCCACTCGTGCGTCGAGGGGTTGGGCGTAGATCCGAAGGTCGCGGATGACGAGGGCTTCGTAGTGGAGACCCAACGCGTTGAGGTCGTTCATCAGGTCGCTGGTGCCGATGCCGAGTGCGGCGGGGCCTATGGAGGGGTCGACGAAGTAGCGGACCTGCGCTGTGCGTAGCCGGGCACGGGAACGCATGTGAGGGAGCCAAGCCGGCGAGTTGTCGAGAAGGTGGAGTCGGTCGAGAGCTGTGAGGTAGGCGGACAGGGTTTCCTTGGCGATCGGGCCGTCCTCTCCGCCGACGTCTTTCGCGAGTTCGGCGGCTTTGGTGGCCTGCGCAACGGATCGCCCGAGTGACTCTAGGAGCCGTCGGAGGTTTGAGGGGTCACGACGTGAGCCGAGTTTTTGGATGTCAATTTCGACGATGTTGGTGAGGTAGTCGCGCAGCCAGCGTCGGGCGCTTGTTTCGTCCGCGTTGATGAGTTCGGGCCAACCACCGATCACGATGCGCTTGAGGAGTTCATCGAAGGTGAGGTGTGTGCCGAGGCCTGTCTGCCGTTCGCCCCTGAGAAGGCTGGTTAGCGACATCTCACCGTTCGAGTGACCGGACTCGAAGAGGCTCATCGGGCGCATCTTCATCACCGAGAAGCGGCCAGCCCCCGAGTGTCGCGAAGCGTCGTCTGTGGGGGTCGCTGACCCGGTGAGGATGAAGAGGCCCTTGCCTTCGCGGTCGTCGACCTGTCGGCGGACCTTGTTCCAGATCGTCGGTTCGACCTGCCACTCGTCGAACAGGATCGGGGTTGGGTTGTCGAAGAGTCGTTCGGGAGCGAGCGTTATCAGGCGACGGGCTGTCTGGTCCTCGTCGAGTCGGACCACGGTCTGGGCGTGTCGGGTCGCGGTCGCTGTCTTGCCGCAGGCTTTTGGGCCTTCGATCAGGACCGCGCCGATGTAGCCGAGCCGCTCTACGAGCTCTCGGTCCGCGATACGTTGGAGATAACCGGCCATATTTGCAGTCTACCGTTTGCGGAGTATCGAGTCGACTGTTTGCTGGGTTTATAGTCGACGTTTTGCAAGTATTCAAACTGATCACCGGTTGACGAATTTCTGTGCGGTGATGGTCAACAGGCGTGCGGCGCTTCGAGCCGCCGCCGACCAGGACAAGCCGATCTTGTTGTCGGTGGACGCGGGGTGGTGCGCCAAGTCCGGCTCTGGGCGAGCGCCGACCGCTCAGGCCAGGCTTTGATCTGGACCTGTCAAGAATCCTGACACGTCCCAATAACGTGTAAAGTTTTGGCTCTCCTGACACTTCCGTGGGTCATTTCCGGCCGGGGAGGGCTGGTTTGTGGCCGCCGAGGGAGAGCTTGGCGAGGGCGGTGAGCCGGGTTTGGATCGCCGTGATTTCTCACCGGCAAGCAGGTTGGGGTTCATACCCTTCGGCACTCCTGCGCCATGAACCTTCTCCAGGCCGGAGTCGACCTTGCCACCATCGCAATGTGGCTCGGTCACGAGGACCTCCGAACGGTTCAGCACTACTTGCATGCTGACCTTGCGTTGAAAGAACGTGCGCTGGCGCGCACAACCCCGCCCGACATCGAACCCGGCAGATACCGGCCACCCGACCCGCTCCTCGCCTTCCTCACCGCACTGTGATTATGCAGAACCAATCAGGGCAACTCGGCGGACGAAGCCCCCCACTGTTGGCAACCCAGATACCCGATCCAGCCCTTTCCGCATAATCCCGGATTCCGCCTAATGGGCGTTATGGAGAATTCTCCATAACGCCCACCATCTTCGGGAGCTGGCCGGGATCGCCGAGGCCACCGGACAGGACTGGCCGACCAAGCTGGCCGACCTGCTGGTTCAGATCCACGTCGCAGTCCATAGTTCCAAGGCCGATGGTAAGAATAAGCTGTCACCCCAGTCGTTGAGCTCATACCGCCGCCGCTACAACGAACTGGTCGCCGACGGTCAACGGCAAAACCCACCACCGCCACCTACCGGCAAACGCGGTCGGCCGGCACTGGGCCCGGCCGGCTCCCTGCTGCGCAGGCTTCAGGTCTACGCCGACGATGTGCTGCGCTTCGCCACCGACTTCCGGGTCCCGTTCGACAACAACCAAGCCGAACGTGATGTGCGGATGGTCAAACTGCAGCAGAAGATCTCCGGCGGCTGGCGATCCCGCGCCGGCGCCACGGCGTTCCTCGACGTGCGCTCCTACCTCTCCACCGCACGCAAGCACAATCGGGCCGGACTCGACGTCCTCCGCGACCTATTCACCGGCAACGCTTGGATCCCCGCGCTGACAGGCCCAGCACCGTAACTGCCACATCCCTCAACGCTCCGGACCTC
>JBPPMI010000015.1:0-4052 GCA_051305975.1 Solirubrobacterales bacterium | reverse complement strand
ACTTCATCGAGGGCCTGTCGGTCGGCGAGTACTTCATCTCGACCCACGGCGCTCGCAAGGGTCTTGCCGATACCGCGCTCCGTACCGCTGACTCCGGTTATCTCACCCGTCGCCTTGTGGACGTCGCTCAGGACGTGATCGTCCGGAACGAGGACTGCAAGACGAAGGACTTCATCGAGATGCCGGTCATCGACGCCGCCGGGGAGACCAACAAGAACCTGTTGGGACGCCTGGCCGCGAAGAAGTTCGAGACCAAGCGTGGCCGCGAGTTGCTCAAGCGCAACCAGCTGATCACCAAGGTCGAACTGGCCGAGATCGAAGAGGCCTACGACGGCGACGCGACCGTTCCGGTCCGTTCCGCCTTCAAGTGCGAGGCCGAGCGCGGCGTTTGCCGCTCCTGCTACGGCGTTTCGCCGGCCACCGGTTCACTGGTGGAGATCGGCGATTCGGTCGGCACGGTTGCCGCCCAGTCGATCGGCGAGCCGGGAACCCAGCTCACGATGCGTACCTTCCACACCGGTGGTGTCGCCGGACAGGACATCACCCAGGGTCTGCCCCGCGTGGTCGAGCTGTTCGAGGCCCGCAAGCCGAAGGGTCTCGCCCAGATGAGCGAGGTCGCCGGCAAGGTTGCTACCGAGCAGTCCGAGAAGTCGGCGTCGGTCACGGTGACCGAAGCCAACGGCGAGGAAAGCACGTACAGCTTCCCGCCGCGGACCAGGCTCACCGTGAAGAACGGTGAGAAGGTCGAAGTCGGTGCCCAGCTGAACGAAGGTTCGCTGTACCCGGCCGACGTTCTCGCGATCCGCGGTCGTACCGCGATCGAGCAGTACCTCGTGGCCGAAGTCCAGCGCGTCTACACGGCTCAGGGCGTGGAGATCGACGACAAGCACATCGAGATCATCGTGCGCCAGATGATGAAGAAGGACGAAGTCGAGACCAAGGGATCGACCGACCTGCTTCCCGGCCAGCTCGAGGATCGCCATGAGCTCAAGAAGATCAACAAGGCAGCCAAAGCCGATGGCGGTACCGCCGCCAAGTCGAAGGAGAGGATCCTCGGAATCACGAAGGCCTCACTGGCGACCAAGTCGTTCCTCTCGGCGGCCTCCTTCCAGGAGACCACCAAGGTCCTCACCGATGCCGCGCTCGAAGGCAAGCGCGACCGTCTGGTCGGACTCAAGGAGAACGTCATCATCGGCAAGCTGATCCCGGCCGCAACCGGGCTCAAGCGTTACCGCTCGCTGACGATCGAACCGGCCGTGCCTTTCGCCCCGGCGGAAGAGACTGTCCTCCTCGAAGAGGACGAACTGAACGGCGACTCGAACGGCGGTTCCAACGGCGCCGACGCGTTCGGAGAGTCCTTCGCCGGAGAGCTCGAAGAGATCAACCAGGAGATCGACGGAGCCACCAAGGCCGAGTAGGGCTTAGTGCCGGCTACATTACGGTGTTAGAAAGGGCGGCCAGTCGGCTGCCCTTTCTGTTTCTCTTGCTCGGACTCGCCAGGTGACTGGCACGGACCGATCCAACGATGATCTTCGCCAACAGCGGGACCGGCTCTTTCCGGTTGTTCTGGAGCATCGCTTGATTCGGGAGAGGAGCCTTCTACAGCGCTTACTGTCAGCTGCTTTGGAGTTTCTGCAAGCGCGCCTGTATCGGCATTTCCCTCCGGCCACGAGCTTAAGCTTCGGGCAGCGCACTTGGTGAGTCGAAGGTTTGACCATTTCCGGCGAGAGGATCGTTGGCCCTGGCGTGGGGGTAGGTTCTGGGGTTGGAGCCGGTGTCGGTTCGGGCGTCGGAATACGTGTCGGAGGCGGTGTTGCCGGGTCCTGCTTGATGACCTCGACCAACGCTGTCCACGCCGGATTGGGCACACGAAAAACGTCGAAGAGCCCTATTTTGTAACAAAAACCGCAGGAGACCGCCTCGTCCGGCAGGTCTTTCCAGGTGAACCAGTAGACAGCCTTGATCTTCAGATTCGCCCGGATCGCCTGAAGCCCGGTATAGGCCTCGGTCAGTCTCAACGCCTGGGCGGCCGTAGAACCTGTGCCGAGACCGGGTCTCGAATCCGACCCCCAACCCATCTCGGTCACGTAGATTCCCTTGGAATCGTTTCTCCAGTCGTCAAGGATCTTGCGCACGCGCTTGATTTCGTTGATCGCCGAAGTGACCGTCTTCTCGTACGGATGAATCGCGGCGAAGTCGAAGCTCGTCCTGAACCCGTCGATCTGGTAGAGCGCATTCAAATAGTCGGCGGCTTCCATGCCGGCAGCCGGGTCAGGCGTGGCGAAAAGGCCCGAAAGCATGACTTTGGCATCGGGGTCCTGGCTGCGGATGGCCTTCGATGATTCGATGACCAGCTTTGCGTATTCAGCTGGATCAACAGATTTTGTGAACCAGACGGTGTTGGCTTCGTTCCAGATCTGCCAGATGGAAATCGGTTTCTTCGGAACCGTAGGATTCGCCTGCCAAAAGGATCCGGTCGGACCGTAGCGCTGCACTGCCACTTTCAGCATCGAAGTCCAATCGGCCAAAGCGGTCGCCGAGGTGGGCATCAACTTGGAGTTGTCGCTCTCCCATCGCGCCGAGCCATAGAAAGTCGGCAGGATCGAGATACCATTGTTCGCCGCGTTTCGGACAATAGTGTCGATATCGGTCCAGTTGTAACTGTCGGGCTTCTGACTCACCCAGTCTCTCGAGACCGCGAGGCGGATTGACTCAATTCCGCCCGCTTTCACCGTCGCCACATCCGACGCAGACATTCCTTCCTGCGGCAGCAAGCCATAATAATTGTTTGCCGCCTGGGCGCCTGTGGGAGCGGCTACCGACACGAAAAAAAACAAGCAGACAAAGAGGCGACGGAACCCGCGTGTCGGTGTGAAGCCGCACCTCTTGGTCGGGTTCGCATAAGTCTCCCCGGAGGAGAGCGGATTCAGGCCATCAACGGAGTCGCCCGCGGAGTCGGCAACATCAACAGCGCGCTCACAAGTCGCGGGTACGCTCAACTCATTTGTTGAGTTCCTAGTTCCCAAGCCTCTCTCCATTAATCTGTGGCAGTCACTGCGTGAAGTTATCACGAGTTTCTGCGCTCCCCCCGAATCTCCCGCGGAACCCGCCAACCTCGCCTCACCGACGTCCCGGGGGAGAGCCTGATGCCGACATCAAGAAGCGTGAAGGTGAAGGTGCTGACAGCCCGCCAGTCGGCCTCCACATTAAGTCAACCGACTGGCAAACCTCTAAACTCTTGGCCATGAGACGAGAGGGCGAGAAGAACCCAGGGCTAGCAACATGAGCAGCAGCAAAGTCTGCGTGATCGGGGCCGGTTCGTCCGGCATCACCGCCTGTCAGAAGCTCCAGGCCAAGGGCATCGACTTCGACTGCTTCGAGAAGGGGTCGTCGATCGGGGGCAACTGGCGTTACGAGAACGACAACGGCATGTCGGCGGCCTACAAGTCCCTTCACATCAACACCTCGCGGCAGATGATGTCCTACGCCGCCTACCCGATGCCGGACACCTACCCCGACTACCCGGACCATTTCCAGATCGCCGAGTACTTCGACCATTACGCCGATCATTTCGGCCTGCGCGAGCTGATCGACTTCAATACCGAGGTGACCAGCGTGGACCCGGTCGACGGCGGAGGGTGGCAGGTCACCTTCGAGAACGCTGAAAGTAAGAGCGAGACCCGCGAATACACGGAGGTGCTCGTCTGCAACGGCCACCACTGGGACGCCCGCTGGCCCGAGCCTGCTTTCCCCGGTTCGGACACCTTCGAAGGTACCCAGATGCATGCGCACGACTACCGGACCCCTGACCTGTTCGAGGGAAGGCGGACGGTCGTCCTCGGTATCGGCAACTCGGCCACCGACATCGCGGTGGAGTCCTCGCGCACCGCCGAGAAAACCTTCCTCGCGATGCGCCGGGGTGCCTGGATCGTCCCCAAGTACATCGGTGGTATCCCCAGCGACAAGCAGACGACCGGCCTGATGGCCAGGGCGCCGCTCGCCGTCCAGAGCGCCTTCCTCCGGCTGACCCTCCGCCTGTCGGTCGGCAAGCT
>JBPPMI010000014.1:0-6579 GCA_051305975.1 Solirubrobacterales bacterium | reverse complement strand
CGCCGGCAGGGCTCCACTGAGCGCCAGGCCGTCGTCGTCCTGCGCGTCGGTCAGCCCGCCGTGGTCGGTGACCGACGCTTCCTGCAGGAAAGGGATGACGGTGTAGGCGCCACCGAAAGTCAACAGGCCCGCCTTCAGTCCTTCGAAGAAGATCTCCGCCCCTAACGTCAGGCCGATGGTCCCGATCGCGATCGCCGAGAGCGGCATGAACGGAATCGCCGGCAAGGCGAGAACGTTGGTGCCTCGGGACCACCGGTGGCGGTTGGTCCAGAGTTCGTAGGCGATCCCAGCAGCGAAGAGGATCAAGACGAATCCGATCGATCCGTTGATCGTCAGCACGAATGCGGCGATGGCGATCAGGGCAAGCGGGATGTCCGTGACGAAGTTCTGGCCGAGCCGCAGCACCGCCCGGGCGACCAAGGCCCCGACCGCGGCCTTCAGCCCGTAGAAGATGTCGTCGAGCTCACCCGCCAGGTCCAGCTTCACGTAAACAATCGACAGTCCGAGCATGAGGATGAAACCCGGCAGCATGAAACCCAGCCCGGCCAGGAAGCCGCCGAGCTTTCCCCCGCGGACCCGGCCGAAATAGACACAGAGCTCGTGGGCTTCCGGACCGGGGAGGACTTGGTAGACCGCGAGCGTCTTCTTGAACGATTCGGCCGAGACCCAGCCCTCGCGCTCGACGCATTCCTCGCGGATCATCTCGATCTGCGCGGCCGGCCCGCCCCAGGCGAGGGTGCCGAACTTCAGGAAGCGTAGGAAGATGGAAGCCGGAGAGTCTTCCCCGGGCGGGATGGAAGGTTCTCGAGGCAGAGTGGGTTTCTACGGCTGGTTGCGCCGCGACGGGAGCTGATCGGCGAAGAAGGTCATCACGTCGGCCTGGGCTGCCGCGAGTGCGCCGCTGGTTTGTAGAAGCGGGGTGGAGACTGGCCGATTTTCCGTGCCCTGGCACCGGCCGAGGTCTTTGCGGCGTCGGCCGCAGATCCTGGCGGCACCATCAGGGCACCGGTGAGGAGGAGCGCCACCAAGCACGGCTCTTCGAGTCTTGAAAGTGGGCATGGTCATCCGGGTTCTTCCTGAAATATGCCGCAGCGGGCCCGTGAACGCAAGCGAAAATTGCGGATGCCCTCCCGCCAGCGAATAGGCTCGAAGCAGCAACCAAGACATGCCAGGAGGTAAGCCATGTATGTAGTCATCCGTACCTATTCCGGCGAGGACGCCAAGCAGGTCTTCGACCTGATCGAAGAACGGTTCGAGGAGATCAAGGGGCTGATCAGCGAGGTCCCGGGCTTCGTGAGCTACACGGCGTTCCGGTCCGGCGACGGCGGCACCGCCCTCACCGTCTGCGAGGACAAGGAAGGAACCAACGCGTCCACGAGCGTCGCCGGCAAGTGGGTCCTCGAGAACGTCGACACCACCCCGCCGGTCCCGCGCATCGAGGAGGGAAGCTCAGTCGCACACTTCGCGGTCTGACGAACCTGCCTGTCCTAGACTTCGGGCTCGGATACCTGTCGCTCGACCGTGCGTCGGGCACACTCTCCGGGGGCGAGTCGCAGCGCGTGAAGATGGTGCGTCACCTCGGTTCGTCGCTGACCGACTTGACCTACGTTTTCGACGAGCCCACCATCGGCCTCCATCCCCACGGCATCCAGCGGATGAACGAACTGCTGCTCCAGCTCCGGGACAAGGGCAACACGGGGCTCGTGATCGAACACAAGCCGGAGGTCATGCGGCGGGCTGTCCCACGACCCTTCTACTCCGGCGGCAGCGAAGGGCATATCCGGCGCCGGTGTCGATCCAGCCCGCCAGGTCTTCGTCCGTAGCGGTTCCTTCCCGCATCCGGTCGGCCAGCCCTTCGGACCAGGTGGGCGGCGGTCAGGCCCCGCGGCGGTTCAGCAGAAGTCCCGTGGCCCCGTCCACCAATGTGAGTGCTCCGAGAACGGCGGCGCCGGCCCTGGGTGCGGCGACCAGGTAGACCCCGCGAGGAGGGTGATGCAGCCGACCGAAACGGCCATGCGCTCGGCGCTGAGTCGGCCGGGAGCGATGTCCGATTCGGTCATGCCACGATCTTGACCCCTGGGGGTTCAGTCCTTGCCGGTCAGCTTGTCCTTGACCGAGTCGACCGCGTTTTCGGCCTTTTCCTTGACGGATCCGGCGGCACGGTCGGTCTTGCCTTCGTTCTTCAGCTTGTCGTCACCGGTAAGCGATCCGGCTGCTTCTTTGGCGCGGCCTTTTGCTTCGTCAGTCTTGTGATCAGTCATGGTGGCTCCTTTTGTTGTGTTCGCCCGCGAGTTACCCGGCCACGTCGTTCGCGAAACTGGCGCCATGACGCTGATTACACGTTTAGTATGAGTCGATCCGCACCATCCGACGGGGGAGACAATCGTGACCGGCACCGAAGAGACACCGATGGAATCGAAGACGGAGCCGGGACAGAAGGCCGGTCACCCGAAGGTCGTGGCCGCGCTGGTCATCTTCGGGACGCTGGTCGCGATCGTCGCGGTGTTCTCGATCTGGGCCAACCGCCAGGCGCTCAACACTGACAACTGGGTCGACACGAGCGACCAGGTCCTCCAGAACCCCGAAGTCCAGGACCAGCTCTCCGAATACATCGCGAACCAGATCACCGCGAACGTGGACATCCGGGACGAGATCGCCGGACAGCTGCCCCCGCGACTCGCACCTCTCGCCGCGCCGATCGCCGGCGGACTCGAACAGCTCGCCCCACAGGCAACCGACCGGGCACTCGAGTCCTCCCAGTTCGAAACTGTCTGGCGGGATGCGAACCGCGTCGCGCACATCGCCCTGCTGAAGGTGCTCGACGGCGGGGGCGAGAACGTCTCCACCGAGAACGGAGCCGTGGTCCTGAACCTCAATTCGCTCCTGATCCGGGTCACCTCGGAGATCGGCTTGGGCAGAAGGCTGGCAGGGAAGATCCCGCCTGACGCCGGACAGATCACGATCCTCGAGGCAGACGAGCTGTCGATGGCACAGGACGGTGCGCAACTGATCCGGGGCCTTCCCGTCGTCCTGACCCTGCTGATGGTGCTTCTGTACGGGTTGGCGATCTACCTGGCCGGGCCGCGCCGACGCGAAGCGCTCCGTTCGGTCGGCATCGGTTTCATCGTCGCCGGTTTCGTAGCGCTCTTCGTCCGGAAGATCGGCGGGCACGAACTCGTCGACGCCCTGGTGAAGCGTGAGGCCGGTGAACCCGCGGCCCAGGCCGTCTGGGACATCGGCACTTCGTTGCTGGTCGCAGTCGCCACATCGGCCATCACTTTCGGCATCCTCCTGTTCCTCGGGGCATGGATCGCCGGCCCTACCCGCCTCGCGACGAGGGCCCGGCAGGAGGCGGCCCCTTACATCGGGGAGAACCAGTGGATGGCTGCCGGCGTCGCCGCAGCGGTCTTCCTGGCCCTGATCATCTGGGCACCGGTCGCCGCGTTCGAGCGGCCCCTCGGAATCCTGATCTTCCTGTTGCTGTTCGTGGCCGGAGCCGCGATCCTCCGGAGGAGGGTCCTCCGCGAGTTCCCGGCCAGAACGTCTGGCTGACGGTCTGATGCCGTGGCCGGGGAGGCCGCGTCCGTAAGCTCGATTCGAATGGATCGCGAAGGGACAGGCCCTCTGGCACGGCATGGTCACCCCGCCCTTGCGGCGGTGCTGGCCGGGATCGGGACGCTGCTCACCGTTGCCCTGATCTTCTCCCTGTGGGTGAACAATCAGGTGCTCGACACCGACGGTTGGGTCGATACGAGCGAGCGTGTTCTCGAAGAGCCCGAAATCCAGGCTCAGGTGGCGCAGTACGTCTCCGACGAGTTCCTTGATTCCGTCGGCCTCGAAGGCGTCACGAGGGCGGACCTTCCGGTTCAGCTCCAGGGTCTGACTGACGTCACCCCCGAAGGCCTTCGGCGCGAGACGCCGATCGAAGTGCTGAAGACGATGAACTCTCCCCGGTTCAAACGGGTCTGGGCGGAGTCCAACCGGACCGCCCACGAAACCCTGATCGCGAACCTGGACGGGAGCAATGACCTGTCGGGTCAGGCCGGCGCGGTCACGCTGGACCTGAACCCGATCGTGACCGGTACCAGTCAGGAACTGGGCTTCGACGATTCCATCACTGCTCAGATACCCCCTGACGTGGCCCGGCTGACGATCGCCGATGGGCGCGACGTAGAGACCGCCCGTGGCGTGGCGGAGCTCACTCAGGTCGCTCCCTGGATTCTCGGACTGTCAGTGGCGGTTCTCTTCGGTGGCGCAATTCTCCTCGCGGGATCGTTTCGCCGAGTCATCGTCCTGACGATCGGGGTCGGGCTGGTTGCGGCCGGGGGGTTCGCCCTGATTCTTCGCAGTACAGCCGAGCCTTTGGTGGTCGACTGGCTGGCCGTCGACGCATCGGCCCGAATTTCGGTCGAGAAGGCGTGGAGCATCGGTACGTCCCAACTGGTGTCCATTTCCATCTGGACGATGATCATCGGCGTGGTCGTCGTCCTCGGCGCAGTCATCATGGCCCTCTGGCCGGCCGGCCGAGAGACTCAGGACCGGTTCCAGCACCACCCGTACTGATCAGTCGGGAAGCATCGGTACTGTCAGACCGCCCTTGCCGTCGACCAGCGATGCCCGCGTGATCGCATCCGCACCGAAGCGCTCACGCACTTCGTCGAGGGCCTCGTCGAGCGCGGCCGACTCTCCGTCGTCGAAAGCGAATTCCATCTGGACCGTGTCGGTCTCTTCGAGGTTCCCCAGCGAGACGCTGAGTAGCGTCATGCCCCTGCTCTCGATCAGCGGGCGGGCGGAGGCGATCAGTTCACGCACCGCGGCCAGGATGGTGTCGGTCCGGGCGGTCGTGCCCCGGAAGGAATGGGCGCGGCTCGCCCGGGAGAAGTCACCGAAGCGGAAGCCGACGCTTACGGTCCGACACACCTTCTCGGCCGAGCGCAGCCGGCGGGCCGTCCGGTCGACCAGCGCGGCAGCGAGGCTGTCGAGCTCGCCGTCGGAACGGGAGCCCAGCCGGAACGCACTCTGGGCCCCGATCGAGCTGCGCGGGTCACGTGGCTTTACCCGGCGCGGATCGCGGTTGTTGGCGAGGTCGAGAAGGCGGAGGCCGGCCGACTGGCCGAGTGCCGCCACGAGGCTCTCTTCCCGGCACGAAGCGATCTCGCCGACCGTGCGGATGCCCATCGAATGCAGCTTCTCCGAAGTGACCTTGCCGACTCCCCAGAGGCTCTCGATCGGCAGGGGGTGGAGGAAGTCCTGCTCGCCGGCTTCTTCGACCACCAGCAGGCCGTCGGGCTTCGAAGCGCCGCTCGCGACCTTGGCCAGGAACTTGGTCCGGGCCAGCCCGACCGAGATCGGCAGCCCGACCTTCTGGAGCACCTCACGGCGGAGCCTCACCGCGACCTCGCGCGGGGTGCCGAAGATGTGTTCGAGCCCGGCCACGTCGAGGAAGGCCTCGTCGATCGAGATCGCCTCGACCACGGGAGAAGTGTCGGCGAAGATCTCGTAGACCGCCCGGCTGGCCTCGGCGTAGGCCTCCATCCTGGGTGGAACCACGATCGCCTCCGGGCAAGCCCCCTTGGCCCTCCCGCCGTTCATCGCGGTCCTGACGCCCCGGGCCTTGGCTTCGTAGCTGCACGCGAGGACCACACCGCCGCCGACGATCACCGGCTTGCCCCGGAGCTCCGGGTTGTCGCGCTGCTCGACCGACGCGTAGAAGGCGTCGAGGTCGGCGTGCATGATCGTCGGGCCTTTGGTCACGAACCCATGTTCGCACCAGAGGAGGACGGACCGGGATGGCCAGACCGAAAACGAATCACCCGAGCTGAATCCGGATAGGTTGGTACCACCAGTCGTCTATCCCCGGGGGCATCATGAAAAGGCTTGCGCTTCTTTTTGCGGCATTACTGAGTGTGTTCGTCATGGCATGTGGCGGCAGTTCGGATTCGGACGATTCCGAGACCCTGTCCCAGGCTGATGCGGTGACCAAGGGAGACGAGGCCTGCCTGAACGCGAGTGATGACCTCGACCAGGTCACGAAGGAATATTCCGCGGCGATCGAGTCCGGTGACCTCGAGGCTGCCGGCGAGCAGCTCGATTCGATGATCGAGATCAGCAAGACCCGGAACGACGAACTGGCGTCGATCGAAGTGGACGGTGACGGGCAGGCGGCGCTCGACGAGTACGTCGAAGTCAACGACGAGTCGATTACCTACATGGAAGACATGGCCAGTGCGCTTGCCGACGAAGACATCGAAGGCATCACTGCGGCGACCCAGGAAATCGCGACGCTCAACGTCGAAGGCGTGAAGGCCGCGAAAGAATTCGGCTTCGAGAGCTGCGGCAGCGGAGTCGTCGGTTAGTCCCGGTACGGATGCTGGTCGAGAAAGTCGAGCTCGAGGGGTACGGAGTCCGGCTGGAACCACTTGACGAGGAACGTCACCGGGACGGGCTGGCCGAAGCGATCGCGGACGGCGAGCTCTGGAAGATTCCGGTGACTTCGGTCGTGCCGGATAAGAGGGCCTGCTCGGCAATCACATGGTCATGCGGGACGGCCGGATCCGCGACTCCGTGATCTACAGCATC
>JBPPMI010000013.1:0-5219 GCA_051305975.1 Solirubrobacterales bacterium | reverse complement strand
CTGTTGGTCCACTTGCCGGTCGAGCACTTCGCCTGGACGTACGTCTTGTCCACACCGCGGCGATTGGCGAACTCACTCTCGTCGCCGGGGATGTTCAGGTCGAAGTAGCCGGTGGCCGAGTCGAAGCTGAGACGCGGAATGGCCACTTCGAGCTCACCCTTGATGAGCGCACCTTCCATGTAGATCCCGACGCCGGTACCTGCCGAGTAGCCATAGATCTTCATCTTGGGGTTACCCGCGCCGTTCTCGCCACCGTTGAAGATGATGAGTACCGGATCCGGCAGGGTCGGGCCGGTGGCGCTGTTGTTGCCGGCGAGGTAGAGCTCGGCGAGTCCGTTACCGATGACCGCCTTCGGGCAACGGGCGATGATCGTGTTCGGCTCGAAGTTGAGATCCGCATCGGGTCCGACCTGGCTGTCGGGGCAGACCGGAGTGTTGGCCTTGGGGTTGAAGGTCATGTCGAGCGGGAAGGTCTCTGTGACCTTCTTCATCGGCTGCACCTTCGGTGAGGCGGGGAACGGCGCCTTGATCTCGACTTCGGTCCGCCAGTTGGCCGGCGAGCGCTCGGTCTTGGAGAACTTGCCTTGCTGCGGCGTTAAACCGAACTTCGCCGTGGCCGTCTCGTCGGCGGCGTTGGCCGGACCCGCCAGCGAAAGCGTCATGAACGCTGCTGCCGCGATCCCTGTCATTACTGCGAAAAGCCTTTTCATCTTCTTCTCCTCCAGGAGTTTGAACTGATATTGGCAATCAACTACTTAAAACAACACATCTAAACCCCGGACGTACCGGTCAATCGTGAAAATCTCCCGATGGGGCGGAGCCTCCATCTCTGGAAGCCAATTGTCAAGAGACAACCTAACCGAAACCGGACGGCTCCGAGTGGCTGCCCGGAGCATGAAACTACTCAACCTCCACCGTCCGCTTCACAGCCTTGCTGTTGCTGGAGTTTTTGCCGGTAGCCTTGAAGGTGGTCTTGATCCTGCCCTCCCTGGAGAACCTGGCCTCGACCGAGACCGTCTTCGACTTGCCCCTGGGGAGGTCTCCGGCAGTCCCGGAACCCTTGACGCCCTTGCCCGTGGCCTTGACTTTCAGCTTCTTGATGGTCCCTGAACCGGTATTCGTGACGGTCACCTTGTAGGTGCCTCTCGCGCCCTTCTCGACCCTGCCCGGGCCCCTGGCCTTCACCGATCCGAATCTGCCGCGTCCGGTGCCCACGCCGGTGCAGGAGTCGACGTCGGTTTCGGCGTCGAGGACCACGTCCGGACTCGTCGGGTTGCCGGCCGAATCACGGGTACCCAGGGTCAGCTGCGCGTCAGTGACCCAGGTGCCGGTCGAGCACCTCGCCTGGATGTAGGACTTGTCCACACCATGGCGGTTCTCCTGGGGCGCCTTCGCCCCCGGGATGTTGAGGCTGAAGACACCGGTGCCCGAATCGAAGGCAAGACGCGGAATGGCCACATCGAGCACACCGTCATCGAGCACGCCTTCCATGTAGATGCCGACGCCGGTGCCCGCCGAATAGCCGTAGATCTTCAGCTTGGGCTGACCCGCGCCGTTCCTACCACCGTTGAAGACGATCAACACGGCATCCTGCAGGGTCGGGCCGCCGGCGCTGTTGTTGCCCGCGAGGTAGAGCTCGGCATTGCCGTTGCCCAGGACCGCCTTCGGGCAACGGTTGATGACCGTATTCGGCTCGAAGTTGAGGTCCGCATCGGGTCCCACCGCGCTGTCGGAGCAAACCGGGGTGCTGGGCTTGGGGTTGAAGGTCATGTCCAGCGGGAAGGTGGTTCTGATCCGCTTGAGAGGCAGGACCTTCGGTGAGGCAGGGAACGGCGCGTTGATCTCGACGTCGACCTGCCAGATCGAATCCTTGCGTTCGGTTTTCGAGAGCTGGCCGGCCTGCGGACTCAAGGTCAGGCCCGCCGCGACCGACTCGCCCGCGGCACTCGCGGAACCGGCCAGCGACACCGAAGCGGTAACCGCTACGGCAAGACCCGCTGCGATCGCGATGAAACGTTTCATGATCTCCTTTTGTCTGTCTAATGAGACCGGACGGCAGCATGGGTGCTGCCGTTGGTCCTGAGGCCGGTTCCGGCTGCTTCTCATGAACAAGAACCCCGGTCAGGGCCGGAGTTGCGCTCAGTCGCCGCGGAAAACGTGCTGGTACTGGGAGGCAGGCTGCGTGGGGTCACCGATCGCCTCAAACGGTGGCTGCACAAGGCAGGGCGGGGCGGCGACGCCGGCCGTCTGGTTGGCGCCGTTCAGCCCGAACTCGATAGTCTTCTCGTACTGGTCCTGGGCTTCGGCCGGAGTGAACGGATAACGCAGGTTGCTCGTGAACTGCGCCTGTTCGACCGGAGTCAGCGTGGCCCAGGGGGCGATGGCGGCGTTCAGGGCGCCACAGCCGGCCGCCGAGAAGACCTGTTGGCTGTTCGAAGCCAGCCTGCTCTCGTTGCCACCGGCCTTGACGTACGGGTTCCCCCGGATCGTATTCAGGCGGTCGGGGAAGGCGGTGAGGGATTCCGGTCCGAGGGTGATGCCGGCCCTGACGTAGTTGACGCCCAGCCCGTCACCCTGTTGCTGGGACGCGCTCGTCGCGGCGGCGGCGTTTCCGAGGAAGGCAGCGAGTTCGCGGCGGTAGTAGCTCGCCGTCTGGATCAGCGGATTGAACTCGGCGAAGTAGTCGGGAACGCGGGCCAGCAGGCGCGGAGCGTCGTCATCGAGGAAGGCCCGGAGGGAGGGAAATGCCCGCGGGGCTTTGCGGATCACCGGTTTGAGGCCACGGTACAGCCGCTCGCTCGTCGGGGCGAGGTCGGCCGAGGCCTGGAAGGTCGGTGACAGCTGTCTCGCGACCGGCACCATCTTGTTCATGATCGGTGTGCCGAACTCGCTGAAGTCACCGAGGCGCTGCTGGGTGGCGCGCGACTCACGCAGGAAGGTCGGGAATATCCGGAAGAAGTTCTGCAGGTCCACCCGGCGCTCGGCGGTGGTCGAAAAGACGGCGTTCGAGTTCCTGATCAGCCCGCTGAGCTGGCCCTGGCGTCTGCTCAGCGCGTCGAACACCACGCCGGTGTTCTTGATCAGCCTGGAGAAATCCTTCTCCTCTTCGTTCAGCACGGTCAGCACGTCGGTGACCGATCCGAGCGTGCCGGGCAGGACCCCGAGTGCCTGGTTGATAGTTGCGCCGCGACGCATCACCGCGATCGAGTTGTCGATCGCGCCCCGCTTGAAGGCTTCGCGAGTGACCGGGTCGAAGGTCCGGAAGATCTCGTCGAGCTGGACCGATTTGGCCACCTGCGCGGGCGGCAGTGAGTCGCCGTCCTCGAGCATGCCGTCACGCTTGTCACCCGGGGTCAGTTCGATGTAGGCCTCGCCGAGCAGCGACTTGGCCCGGAGGATGGCGCGTGTGTCTTCCGGCACCGGGGCGTATTCGGGCTCGAGCTCGAGGGTCACGATAGCCGTACCGGACTGCTCGCCTTCACCGAGATCGATCTTCGTCACGTGCCCGACGCCGACTCCGGAGATTGAGACTTCCGACTGCTCCGCCAGCTGCCCGATCTGGGTGAGCGGCATCTTCAGGTGGTATCCGCTCGCGGCCAGCGGAGTCGGTCCGCCGAACGCCACCCAGACGAAGAGCAGCAGGCCGAAGCACGACAGCGCGAAGCCGGCGATCGTTATGAGCTGACCTACCGAGGGGGCCTGTTTGTTCACGGTGCGGCACCCCCGCTGGTTGATCCGGTGCCACCGGTATCGCCGCTGGCACCCAGTTCTTCGGTCGATCCGGTCGTACCCGTTGAATCGTCCGGGGCGGTCACGCCTGTCGCTCCGGTGGTCGTCGGGGCGTTCGGGTCGACGGCATCGGAATCGGTTGAAGCGGCACCGGAGTCGAGCTGACTGGAAAGCGGGCCGAGAGTGGTGGCGCAGATGCCGCCTTCAGCCGGTGAGGTCGGCGGGGGCAGCTGTGCCAGCTGGTAGACGGTGAGCAGCTGCGGGCTGCCTGGAGCAACCTCCCTGGCCTGCCTGGCCGTGTTGCAACTGAGGGTGCTGATGCCGCGCCTGACCGGACCCATGCCGTCCTGGGAGTTGATCGACGAGTTCATGTTGTGGTTCATCCAAGGAGCCCAGAAGAGGAAACCCTCCTGCGCGTCGCCGGGCGGGTTGTATGCGAGCAGGTTGAAGAGGTTGTTGAACTCGGTGAAGACACCCTTGAACTGGGTGGTCGTGACGGCCGCGGGCTTGCTCGTCCGGTAGAGGTCACGGAACACGGGCTGGACGTTTCGCGCGAACGGCCGGATGTTGTCGCGGACGTTCGCGGTCTGGTTCGCAGAGAGAGTCTGGACGGCCCGCAGGGACGCCTTGAGGTTCTTCACCCCCGGGATCAGCCCGAGCAGCGTCGGGCGCAGCACGAGCGAGAGCTGGTTCGACTTGGAAAGGCCGTCCTGAGCGGCGGTCAGGGTCGACGGGAACTCCCGCAGCGCCTCGCGGAGCGAAGCCTCCTCGTTGGCATAGGCCTGGAGGTTGTTCTTTGAATTGGTGATGAAATCGGCGACCGCCTGG
Organism: Solirubrobacterales bacterium; assembly: GCA_051305975.1. Taxonomy (GTDB): domain Bacteria; phylum Actinomycetota; class Thermoleophilia; order Solirubrobacterales; family 70-9; genus 67-14. The sequence goes on along the minus strand of JBPPMI010000013.1, from coordinate 662 downwards.
TCATTGTTCCCGAGTTCGGTGGCGATCTGGCTGAAGGCGCGGATGCCCCCGCGGATGTTCTCGCGCCGCTCTTCAAGCTTGCCGTTGAGCTTCGCCGTGTACTGCGAGAACGGCCCGAACCGGCGGAGTGCCTGTGAAAGTTCCTCACCTTTGCCGTCGAGGCCCTGACCGGCGCCGTTCAGCAGGAGGACGAGGTACTCACGGGTGTCGGCATCGAGCGTGGCGAAGAACTGGTCGAGCTGGATGTTGGTGAGTCCCTGGGCCAGCGGCAGCGTCGCGCCTTCCTCCGGAGGTGGACCTTCCGTGCCGGGATCGATCTCGATGACCATGTCGCTGAGTCCCGTCTTCGGGCGCAACAGGAATTCAGCGTCTTCGTGGAGCAGTTCCCTGTACTTCGGCTGGATGTCGAGCCTGACCTTGGCGACCCCGTCTTCGAGGCTGGCGGCCCCGACCTTGCCGACGTTGATGCCGGCGATGACGGCAGCCTGGCCCTGGCCCGGGGTGATCGCCTGGGCGGTCTCGAACTCGGCGTTGACCGAGTAGAAATCCTGGCCGAGGCCCGGCAGCCACGACGGCAGCGCCGCCGACTGCTTGGACAGGATGAACAGCAGGACGGCGAGGGCAACCACGATCAGCGCGAGGATCGCCAGGAAGTCCTTGTA
>JBPPMI010000012.1:0-14600 GCA_051305975.1 Solirubrobacterales bacterium | reverse complement strand
CTGCTCGATGACACGGCCTACGAAAGGGCCAACAGCACCTACGTGCCGACTTCCGTCGAGCCGATGCTCCCGAAGTCCCTGAGCGCCGGCGTCTGTTCACTCTCCCCGGGAGACGAGCGCTGTGCCGTCACCACCGAGATGCTGATCTCGCCGGAGGGCGAAGTCGAGAGCTGCAGCTTCTACCGGAGCCGGATCAGGTCGGACGCGCGTCTCGATTACGACCAGCTGGACCGCATCTTTGCCGGCCGCGAACGGGCCCCGGACGTAGTTGCCGAAGAGATCGGGCTCACCAGGACCGTCTCGGCGAAGCTTGCCGAGCTGAGGGCCGGAGGCGCCCTCACAGTCACTTCGGCTGAACCGTCCTTCCAGTTCGACGGCGAGGGCAACGTGGTTTCGGCCGTCGCCGAGAGCCAGACCGAAGCCCACCGGCTGATCGAGCAGCTGATGGTGCTCACGAACGAGCAGGTCGCGCAGATGCTCGAGCAGAGGAAGACCCCGACGCTTTACCGGGTCCACGAGCAGCCGGACCCGGATCGGATCGAAAATCTGGTCAAGCAGCTTGCGTCTCTCGGTATCCCGTCTCCTCCGATCCCCGACGGAATGGGGCCCAGCCAGGCCGGGGAGATCGCGGTCGAGGCCTCGCGGTCGGTCGCCCGGGAGGCGGATCGTCGCGGCCACGGCAAGATCCCTTACGGCTCCCTGGTCCTCCGGTCCCTGAAACCCGCGCGCTATTCGGAGAAGAACCTGGGCCACGCGGGGCTCGGCAGCACCGCCTATGCCCATTTCACCTCGCCGATCCGGCGGTACCCGGACCTCGTCGTCCACCGTGGACTGCTGGCCGAACTCGGCATGGGGGAGGAGCGCCCGGTTCCCGGCTCCGTGGCTGAATCGGCCGTCCACTGTTCCGACCGCGAACGAGCCTCGACCCGGCTCGAACGCGACGCCGACGACGTGTGTGCTGCCTTCCTGCTCGAGAAGGAACTCTTCGAAGGCGGGTTCAAGGCCGAATTCGCGGGTGAGGTCTCCGGTGTCATCCGGGCCGGAGCTTTCGTCAACTTCGGCGGCAAGCTCGGCGACGTGTACGAAGGGTTCGTTCCGGTACGGAAGATCCGGGGCGAGTATTTCGACCTGAACGAAGAAGAGACGGCCCTCGTCGGCTCGAAGACCGGTCGCGCAGTCCGCTTCGGTGACCAGGTCGACATCACGGTGGAACGAATCGACAGGCCTCGCGGCAGGGTGGATTTAGAACCGGCCGAGGGATGAGAATAAGGAGGGTCCATCGAGCAAGCTCGACGGACCCCAGTGGCACCCGGATATCTGATGGGAATAAATTGATGGTTCAGATGTCCTCCGGCAAGAAATCCATGAACACATGAGCAAGAAGGTCAAGAAGAAACGCGCCCCGGCTTCCGGGGACGTCGCCACCAACCGCCGGGCCCGGCAGAAGTTCGAGCTGATCGAGAAGCACGAGGCCGGAATCGTGCTGCTCGGAACGGAAGTGAAGGCCCTGCGCGAGGGCAACGCACAGATGCAGGACTCCTACGCGGTGATCGAAGACGGTGAGGTCTGGCTGCGGAACCTCCACATTCCCCATTACGCGCCGGCCACGATCAATAATCACGACGTGGAGCGTCCGCGCAAGCTCCTGCTCCACCGGGGAGAGATCGAGCGGATGATCGGCACCTCGCAGCAGAAGGGCCTGACGCTGATCCCGTCGCGGATCTACTTCAAGGGCCCGAAAGCGAAAGTCGAGCTGGCCCTGGCCAAAGGCAAAGAAGGCAAGGACCGCCGCCGGGAGATCGCCGACCGTGATGTCCAGCGTGACGTTGAGCGCGAATTCAAGGGGCGGTATCGTTCCTGACCCGCAGATCGGGTGGCAAGATGTTCACCACGGTCCCAACTGTTCACATGGCCCCAAGTCAACCGTGCAAGGATCGAAACGAATGACGAAAAAACGGAATACCTCCTTCAGCACAATCCTCTGTCTGTCCGCGATTTTCCTGTGCGCCGGCGCTCCGTTTGCGGCCGCCGCGCCGACCGACGAGGCCACCGCCGCTGACACGACCGCGACCACCCCGGACACGTCGGCCACGGAGGCACCCGTCACCGGGCTCACCCCGGAACAGATCGAAGCTCTCCAGTCGGGAACCACCGACATCTCCGGAGCTACCGACACCGACGACGACAAGAGCGTTCTCGAGAAGGCATCGGACTTCGTCACCGACAACGCACCTTTCTTCATAATCGGCATCGTCGTCCTCGCGGCGATCCTGGCCGGCATCTTCATCATGCGCGGACGCGGCCGTTCGAAAGCCGCCGCTGCCGGTGCGCCCAATGGCGGCAAGGGTCCACGCGGAGCACCCGCCCCGGTTCCATCGGCCTCGGAACTCCGTCGCCGCAAGCGGGCCGCGATGCAGCGCTCGCGCGAAGAGGAGCGCCTCCGTCGCAAGGCCCACATGGAGGGCCGTCGTCTGGCCGATCCCAACACGCCGCTGCCGCTGAGCGCCAAGCTTCCCGCCGACCAGAACCCGGCCCTCGCCCAGACCCAGACCTACGCGCTGGACCCGGTCGAAGCCGAGAAGCAGGCCGCCCGCGCACCCGCCGCCGAAGCGGTCGCCCGTTCCGGTGGAGCGGCCGCTCCTCCGGTTCCCGCCAGTCCCCCGCCGAGCGGTGCGGTGCCGGCTCCATCGGCTCCGAGCCAGACAGCCCCGGCCCCGGGCATCGTGGCTCCCGGCCCCGGACCGGACACCATCTACACCTCACCGTCGGCGCCCGTGGTACCTCCGGCCGCGAGCCACACCCCTCCCGCAGTGGAGCCAGACCAGCCGACCCGCGTGAACCAGCTGTCTGACGATCAGCCCGAACCGGCCATCGAAGCCCCCGGCCTCGACGCCAAGGTCGGAGAAGCCGCCGCTGCTTTCGCCGGCGGCGCTGCTGGCGGATCGCTCGCGTCGAACGTCTCCGACCGGGATGAACCGGCCGCTGAAGCGCCTCCCGCCGGGGAACCTCCCGCCCCGGCGGACGAACACGATGCCGAACAGCGCCTCCGTGCCAAGGTCGCCGAGATCCGGGCAGAACAGGGCCATCCCGCTCCGGCACCCCCGGTGGCGCCGGCAGCTCCGGAAGCTTCGGAGCCCCCGGTGGAAGCTGCCCCGCCGGCAGAACCGGAACCCGAACCCTCGGAACCCTCGGAACCCGAAGTGATCCCGCCGACCCCTTCGGGCCTGGCCGGAGTCGAAGAACGCCTTCAGGCAAATTCCGAGCTTCGTGACCGCACCCTCGCCGACGCCGAAGCGCGGCTGCAGCGGATCGAACAGCAGGCCGCCGACGCCGAGAAGCGCGCGGCTTTCGCCGAACGGCTCGCCCAGCTGAAGCTCGACGAGTCGGCCCGTGAACGCCGGATGGAAGAGGTCATCTCCGGCATCGACCGCGCCGAGGAACGGGCGCGTGAAGCCGAAGACCGAGCCAAGGCCGCCGAGGCCAAGGCTTCTGCCGCACTCGAAGAACCGGACAGCCGTTCTGGCCCGGCGCAGCCGTGGGAGCCGCCTGCCGCACCGGCGCCGGAAGCACCGCGTGCCCAGCCTCCGGCACCGCCCGAGCCGGCAGCACAGCCCTGGCAGCCCGCCGGTGAACCGGTCGCTCCGGCAACCCCGGCGGCCCCGCCACCACCGCCTGCCGAACCGGCGAAGTCGCCACTTTTCGGCGGCGGCCTCCCGGGCGGCTCCGGCAGCTCGGGAACCCTGAACCTGAACAGCGCCACCTTCGAAGAACTGCGCGACGCCGACCTGTCTGTAACCCAGGCGACTCGCATCCTGGCCTACCGCGAGCGCTTCGGCGGCTACCGTTCTGTACAGGACCTGGAAAAGGTCCCGGGCTTCCCCACAGAGCTCATCGAGAGCCTGCGCGGGCGAATTTCCGTCTAGGGCTAAACCTCGAGGTAGGTACCACTCGGGCCCAGATTGGCGACTCCGGTTTCGCCGATCTTCGACCGCTTTCCCCACGATTCGTGGATGTGACCGCAGACGGCAAGTTTCGGCTGGACGCTCTCGATCGCCTTGGCGATCGCGACGCTGCCGAGGTGGATGTCTCCGGCTTCGTCGCAGTGGTTCTTCGGCGGCGAGTGGAGCACGAGGAAAGCTTCCGGTGTGAGTCCGGTGAGCGCTTCGGCGGCTTCCTCTTCGTCCACGTCGTAGCTCCACGACCAGGGGGTGGTGGGGATGCCGGCGCCGAGCCCGAAGAAGGTCTGTCCTTCGATTTCGGTCGAATCGCCGTGAAGAACGGTGGCGGCGGCCCAGCCGGAGGCGGCTTTCCTCAGGTCTTCGAGGCGCTCGTTGTTGCCGGGGACGAGAACCGTGGGAGTGTCGATCCCGGCAAGGGCATCGATAGTCTCGACGAGTCCTTCGTGGATCGAAGCGAAGTCGCCGGCCCCGACCACTACGTCGGCGTCGTTGGACATCTCGGTCAGGCGTGCGGCCTGATCGAGGTCCCGGTGCAGGTCACTGAAAGCGAGGATGCGCATGAGTCAAAGCCTAGAGGCTGTTCTGGTCGAGGGCCCTGCGCCGCTCTTCGTACTTCTCCGACAGGCGCAGCCAGATCTCGCTACGGGTGGGGAAGGAGGGCACCGCGTGGCGCAGGCGGCTCATCGGGACTTCCCCGACCATGGCGATCGTCGCTGAATGGATCATCTCGGCGGTTTCAAAACCGGTGAAGGTGGCGCCCAGGATAGTTTCGTCGGACCGGTCGACGATCAGGCGGCAGGTGCCGTCGACGTCCTTGCCGTAGAAGGAGGCACCCGCGGTCGCGGCCGTAGGCACCTCGACGATGTCGAACTCGAGACCGGCGGTGCGGGCATCGGCTTCGGTGATGCCGACTGCCGCGACCTGGGGATCGGTGAAGGTCACCCGGGGTGACCCGTACGGCTCGGCGATCTCCGCCACCGCGTTGCCGAGGATGCATTCGCTGGCGATCCAGGCCTGGTACTTGCCCATGTGGGTGAGGAGGACCCGGCCGTTGATGTCGCCGATCGCGTACAGCCAGTCGTGGCCATCCACCGTCATGTTCTCGGCGACCTCGACGTAGCCGCCACCGTCGATCCCGACCGACTCGAGGCCGAGCCCGTCGAGCATCGGCTTGCGGCCCGTGGCGAGCAGCAGCTTTTCCGCGACCAGCGACTGGCCGTCGCTCAGCTCGACCCTTATGCCGTCACCGGACTGCGAGACCTTTTCGGCCAGGGCGCCGAAGACGACGTTCACTCCGTATTCGTTCTGTAGCGATGCCGCGACCTGTTCGCCGGCGAAAGGTTCCTCGCGGGCCAGCAGGCGGGGTTCGGGTTCGACGAGGGTGACTGACGTGCCGAAGCTCGCCCAGGCCTGCGAGAGCTCACTGCCGACCGGGCCGCCGCCGAGCACGATCATGGACCCGGGCCGCTCGCTAGCGGTCGTGGCGTCGCGGTTGTTCCAGATGTCCACGTCTTCGATCCCGTCGATCGGCGGGATCGCCGCGCCCGTTCCGGTCGCGATGATCACCGCCTTGCTCGCGGTGTAGGTCAGGTCCCCGACCCGGACGGTCTTTTCGCCTTCGAGGCCTCCGGTCCCACGGATCAGGTCGATCCCCTTCTTCTCGAGCCAGGGCAGCTGTGCGGAGTCGTCGAGGTCGTGGATCACTTCGTCCCGGCGGGCGAGAGCAGCCTCCACGTCGACCTGGCCGGTCACAGCTTCGCGAGCCCCTGGTACCCGGTTCACTTCCCCGAGGAGCTCTCCGGGCCGCAGAAGGGCCTTCGAAGGCATGCAGGCGTAGTAGGAGCACTCGCCGGCGACCAGGTGCTTCTCCACTACTGCGACCTTCAACCCACCGTCCGCGAGGCGTCCGGCAGCGACTTCACCGGCAGGCCCGGTCCCGATCACGATCACGTCATATTCGGACATTCGCCGAGTTTATTCACCGGGTGCCGTCGACCCCGTACAATGGAAGGGCAGCATTCAAGGGGACGACAGGCTTCGACGCAGTCATCCGTGCGAAAGGTTGCAGGTCGAGGATGTCGATGGCCTCGTAAAAAATCGGCAAAAAACCAATACGTGCGGACCATGAGTTCGCCCTCGCTGCCTAGATAACTTCTAGGCCTTGAGAGTCGGTCCACCCTCGGCCCGTGGGGTGGGTAGCTGGCTTCAGAAACGGGCTTACCTGCGAGGGATGTCCTGACCTCAAGGGGACACTCCATCAGGACTGGTTTCCCGAGTCGTTTGTTGGCGTGATGCCCGGGAGACGAGATCAATACGCCAGCTAAACCTGTAGACGCTTTTCGAAACGCGGCTGCGGACGCGGGTTCAATTCCCGCCGTCTCCACTATCAGCCAGTAACCAGGCCCGAAGCCCCCGACCAAGGGGCGCGATGCAAAAGAGAGGGCCCGCCGAGAGCGGGCCCTTTCCGTTGGATCTGAGAACTCGATCAGCCGACCGGCGGCATCTCCTCGATGAAGCCGGCACCACGATCCCGCTGGGCGGTGATCAGCGTGACGTCGGCGGCCTTACGCTGCTTGGCGGCCGAGATCTGCTGGCGGAAGAGACGCTTGTACGCGGCTTTCGCCTGACGGACCTGCTTGCGGGCCGAGGCCTGCACCCTGGCGATGCGGGCAGTGATCAGGTTCTTCACGGTGTTGGCCCGGGCGTTGTAGCGGTCGACGACGGCGTTGGCCGAAGCCTGACGCGCGTTGACGAGGCTGTTCAGCTTCCGCTGGATCTGTGTGATCTTGCCGGAGATCTTGGTGCGCTTGACCGGATTGGTCGTCTTGTCGAGGCGCTTCTGGAGAATCGCGCGCTTCCTCGAAAGCGGGTTGATCTTCGCGTTGAAACCGGCATTCACCCGGTCGACTGCCGCGTTCTCGGAGGCATTCAGCCGTGCGAGGCGGGTATTCAGGGTGCTGGTCAGGCCGGCGACACGGATCTTCTGATTGTGACGGATCTGCCTGATCTGGCGGCGCTGCTTGCCGTCATCACGCTTGCTGATCCTGAGGATGCGGCGGTTGTAAAGAGCGGTGGCCTTCAGGTTGGCTGAGGTGCGCCTCGTCTTCAGCTTTGCCTTGTAAACGCCCTTCTGGGCGTTCGAGGCGGGAGTGTTCCTCTTCACCTGCAGGAAGTTCACGTAGGTCTTCAGCTGTTTGAACTCGCGCGTCTTCTTGATGCTCGGGATCGGGGCCTGGGCCGCGTTCGCCGGCATCGCCGAGGCGAGCACGATCAGGGAGAGCAGGGCAAGTGTGGAAAGCAGACGAGTTCTCATGATGGTCAAAGTAACACCGCAAAACCGCAGATGTTGCGATGCCGAGCGGGATGACACGTCATTTTCACAACCGGTGCCCCGGCGCGGCGCTATTGCTCGGCCGAGTCCTGTTCGGAGCGGATCACGTGCATCACGGCGTTGATCAGTGCCAGGTGGGTGAATGCCTGCGGAAAGTTGCCGAGGTGCCGTCCGGACTTCGGGTCGATCTCCTCCGCGTAAAGCTGGAGCGAGCTGGCGTAGCCGAGGAGGCGTTCGCAGAGCTGACGGGCGCGATCGGTCTCGCCGATCTCGACCAGCGCACTCACCAGCCAGAAGGAACAGATGGTGAAGGAACCCTCCTCTCCCTCGAGCCCGTCGTCCGTCTGGTCGGTCCTGTAACGGAGGACCAGGCCTTCTTCGGTGAGTTCGTCGGCAATCGCGAGCACGGTCGCCCGGATCCTGGGGTCGTCGGCCGGCAGGAAACGGAGCAGGGGCAGCAGGAGGCAGGAGGCGTCCAGGGCGTCGGTGTCGTAGTGCTGGGTGAACACACCACGGTCGTCGACCGCGTTCTCGCAGATGTCGGCGTGAATTTCGTCCGCGGCGAGCTGCCATTCCTCGGCGAGCTCGTGGTCCTCCCGGAGCCGCGCCAGGCGGGTGCCGCGGTCGAGGGCGACCCAGCACATCACCTTGGAAGAAGTGAAGTGCTGGGGCTCACCGCGGACCTCCCACATGCCGCGGTCCTTGCCCTGCCAGTTCTCGAGTGCGGCGTCGACCTGCTGCTTGAGGATCGGCCAGATCTCCTCCGGCATGCCGTCGCGCGACTTGGTGTGGAGGTAGAACGAATCGAGCACGGCACCCCAGACGTCGTGCTGCTTCTGGTCGTAGGCTTCGTTCCCGATGCGGACGGGGGAGGCGCCTTCGTATCCGTGGAGGTGGTGAAGGACCTCTTCGGTGAGCTTGGTCTCACCGGCCAGGCCGTACATGATCTGGAGGTCGTCCGATCCCCTGGCGACGTCGGCGATGAAGTAGAAGAAATCGTTGGCTTCCCAGTCGAAACCGAGCGTGTAGAGCGCCCAGAGCGTGAAAGTCGAATCTCGGATCCACGAGTAGCGGTAGTCCCAGTTGCGCTCGCCCTTGGGGGTTTCTGGCAGGGAAGTCGTGGCGGCGGCGATCAGTGCCCCGGTCGGGGAGTAGGTGAGTCCCTTGAGGGTCAGGGCCGAGCGTTCGAGGTAGCTCCGCCAGGGATGGTCTGGGAACGTGCCGCGGGCGAGCCAGTTCTGCCAGTGGTGCGCTGTCCAGACCAGCCGGTTGTAGGCCTCGTCGTAGTCCTGGGGTGCTTCGTGCTCGCTCCAGGAGAGGGCGACGAAGCGAACGTCACCTTCCTTGAGAAGGGTACGGGCGGTGGTGCGGGGCCCTTCGAAGCCGAGGTTGAGGTCGCTCGTCAACCGCAACCGGGTGTCGCAGCCGGGCGCGGTCGCGATCCCCTGGTGGTACGCGTCACCGGCGTATTCCCAGCTCGCCTGCTTGCGGCCGTAGTCGAAGACGGGCTTGCAGTCCATGACCAGCTGGACCTCGCCATGGACGCACCTCACCATGCGGAGCAGCACGTGGTCGGCGTCGTAGTCGGTCGGGGCCCGGCGATGGGTTCCCGAGCGGTCGCTTTCGTGGTGCCACGGTCCGATCAGGAGGACATCGCGGACGATGATCCAGCCGTCGCCGGTGCCCCAGCTCGTCTCGAGGACCATGGTGCCCGGCAGGTAGCGGCGATGGGTCGGCACGTTGATGTCGGCCGGTCCCACGCGGAAGTTTCCGGCGCTGCGGTCGAGGATCGACCCGAAGACGCTGGGCGAGTCGAAGCGCGGCAGGCAGAACCACTCGACGTTCCCGCTGGGTGCGACCAGGGCGGAAACCTCACCGTCGGAAAGGAAGCCGTAGTCGGCGATCGGCGGGTACGGCGACACCCCGTAGGTGGATTCGTACGTGGGGATCTGTTTGTCCCACGGGGAACCGGGTTGTGTCGCTCGGCCTGGGTTGGGCCTGAAATCGCCGTTGCTCATTGCTTTTGTCCCAGGGTCGGGTGCAGGTGCCGGAGCGCGCAATCCTGCCACAACGTCAAAGCCGGGCCAGTCTCCGCCGGACTGATGCACACGAAGTCGGCAGAGTTGCGAGACTTGGAGATTGCTCCCATGGCAGTCGCAACCGCATCCAACATCGGCATTCACCTAGGCGGGGAACCGCTGTTCTCCGACGTCTCCTTCAAGCTGATGCGAGGCGATCGTATGACGCTTTCCGGCCGGAACGGCGCCGGCAAGTCGACCCTCCTGCGGATGCTGGCCGATGAGCTTCAGAACGATTCCGGATCGCTCAGCATCGGGCGGGGGGTCAGGGTCGCCCTCCATGACCAGCGTCCACCACGGGGATCGGACCACACCCTGTCCGGATACGTCTTCACCGGCCGGGCCGACACGATCGAGACGGAAGCCGAACTCGCGCGGCTCGAAGGGGCGATGTCGGGTGGCGACCACTCCGCCGAGACGATGGGTGCCTATTCGAAGGCCCAGCAGAAGCTCGAGCTCCACGGCGGCTACCGGTGGCGGGACGAAGTACTGGTCGTCCTGCGAGGCCTCGGTTTCGACGATGCCGAGTTCGACCGCGAGCTTTCGACCTTCTCCGGCGGGGAGCTGACGCGCGCTTCGCTGGCCAGGGCGCTCGCCGCCCGCGCCGACCTGCTGCTGCTCGACGAGCCGACCAACCACCTCGACATCCCGACCCTCGAGTGGCTGGAGGAATACCTGAAGGAACTTGACGCGGCCGTGGTCCTGGTCGCGCACGACCGGTGGTTCCTCGAATCGGTGGGTACCTCGGTGCTCGAGCTGGAAGCCGGGAAGTCGCGGTTCTTCAAGGGCCCCTGGCACGCCTGGCGCAAGGAGCACGCGGCCCGCCAGGTGGCACTCGGCAAGCAGATCGAGAAGCAGGAGGCCGAGATCGCGCGGATGGAACAGTTCGTCGAGCGCTTCCGTTACAAGGCGAGCAAAGCGAAGCAGGCTCAGTCGAAGGTCAAGCAGATCGACAAGGTAAAGGCCGGTTCCGCGTCGTTCGATCCCAAGGACAACCGCCGTCTCGCGTTCAGCTTCGCCCAGCCGGAACGTGCCAGCCGGGTAGTACTCAAGATGGTCAACGGCCGGCTGGAAGTTCCGGGGCGGACCCTCGTCGACAACGCGAACTTCCTCGTCGAACGGGACGAACACGTGGTCCTGATCGGAGCGAACGGTGCCGGCAAGACCACCCTGATCGAAACCCTCGCGGGCGAACGCCAGCCCGCCGTCGGCTCGGTCCGCCTCGGTCACAACGCGAAGCTCGGTTATCTGTCCCAGCACGCGGAGACTGCGGCCGGTGACGGTTCGGTCCTCGACGCGGCCTCCCGTGAAACCGGACTTTCCGGGCAGAAGGTGCGCGATCTGCTCGGTGCTTTCCTCTTTACGGGCAAAGACGTCAACAAGTCGCTCTCCGACATCTCCGGTGGTGAGCAGCGCCGCCTCTCGCTGGCGATCCTGGTCGCCTCCGGCGCGAACGTGCTGCTGCTCGACGAGCCGACAAACCACCTCGACATCGAGAGCCGCGAGGCCCTCGAGGACGCGCTGTCGGTGTTCCCGGGCGCGCTCATCCTGATCTCGCACGACCGTGCACTGCTCGAAGCGGTGGGCGGGCGCACCCTGGTCTGCGAAGACGGCGAAGTCAAGTCGTTCATGGTCGGCTGGGCCGAGTACCAGCACGACCGTGACCTGGAAGCGGACGCCGCGCGCGAGTCAAAGCCGGCGAAGTCGGCCAAGAGCGGCAATGCCCGCCGTGGCGGCTCGCCGAGCAAGGAAACGGCCAAGGCTGCCCGCCGGGTCGTCAGCCTCGAGAAACAGGTAGAGAAGGCCGAAGCCGACCTGGCGAGGCTCGAGGACCGGCTGGCCGACCCGGGGGAATGGTCTTCTCCGGAGAAGACGGCCAAGAACACCCGCCGGCACGACAAGGCGAAGCAGAAGGTCGCGGACCTCTACCAGGAATGGGAAGCGGCGGAAGGCGTCAACAGCCCCGCCTGAGCCGTCAGTCCTTCTTGAGGTTGTCGAGCCGGCGCCGGACCGGTTCGATCAGGAGTTCGCCGATGAACAGGGCGAGGACCGCGCCGAAGATCGCCGCGAGCACGAGGACGATCACTTGCTGTGCTCCGTTCTCCACGGCGAGACCGGCCGTGGCCAGGACTCCGCAGGTCTCGCCCGCGGGGCATTCCCAGACCCATCGGCCGTTCAGATAGCCAGACGGGGACGGGACGGAATCGAACGCGTCGATTTCCATGCCGTCGCCGAGGACGAGGGAGACCGACGAGCCGGCGCCACCGGTGACGACGGGCATCTGGACGTAACACGAGAGCAGGCTGCGCTTGGTGCTGGGCTCAGTGAGGGTGAAGGTGCCGACCCCGTCTTCGTCGAGGGCGACCGGGATCGCGGTGTCCCGCTCGGACTGGATCGTGACGGCAGAGCTGCCGCTCCGGACCCCGCTCACCTGCACCGTGCCGGTCGCGGAATCGCCACATTCGTCCAAGTCGACCTTGACCGCAGTGCGGCCTCCCGAGCCGCTCACGCTCAGCACCGGCGGCTGCTCGTCCGGCGGGCGGTGCTGGTTGAGCGTCAGGGCGGCCGAGACCAGTACGAGCAGCAGGCATCCGAAGCCGAGGGCGACCCCGGCACGAATCGCGACGAAGCGGCCCGGACTGGTGACGATTGCCCGCCATCCCGCGCCCTTCTTCCGCCTCAGCAGTCTCACCAGCAGGGACGTGCCACAGAGCACGACAAAGACGAAGAGGGCGAAGTACAGCGAGATTTCGAGCACTTCGGCGAAGGTCATCTAAGACTCCCACTCTAAAAGGCAATAGGCTTTCGCCGTTCTCAGCCACTTACCGGAGGCATCAACTAATGACCAGGTTCCGTCTCGTCCGTTTGCTCATCCCTGTGCTCGCCATGGCGTTCATAGTCGCCGGTTGCAGCGGCGACGACTCCTCGGATGAGTCGTCCAGCCCCGACTCGACCACGACAGCGTCGACGTGCAGTCCCGAAAACCTCGACACCTTCAGCGAAGGTGTGCTCACGATCGGCACCGACAGCCCGGCCTACCCGCCGTACTTCGAGGACGACGACCCGACCAACGGCAAGGGCTTCGAAAGCGCCCTCGGTTACGCGATCGCCGACGAGCTCGGTTTCAACAAGTCCGAGGTCGAATGGACCACCGTTCCGTTCAACTCGTCGTACGCACCCGGACCGAAGAAGTTCGATTTCGACGTGAACCAGATCTCGATCACACCGGCCCGCGAAAAGGTCGTTGATTTCTCGACCCCTTACTACACGGCCAACCAGGCGGTTCTGGTCAAGAAGGACTCCGACCTCGCCCAGGTGACGAGTCTCGACGAACTGAAGGACGCGACCATCGGTGTACAGATCGGCACGACCAGCCTCGAGGCTGTCGACTCGGCGATCGACCCGGAAGAAGATCCCAAAGTCTTCAACAACTCCAATGACGTGGTCAGTGCGCTGAAGCAGGACCAGGTCGACGCGGTCGTGCTCGACCTGCCGACCGCGATCTACCTGCGTGACGTCGAGGTTCCCGGCACCGTGGTCGCCGGCCAGTTCGAAGCCGAAGGCGGCGAGGAGTGGGGGGCGCTGCTCGCCAAGGATTCGAGCCTGACCAAGTGTGTCGACCAGGCCATCGACACCCTCGATTCCGACGGGCGGCTCCAGGAGATCACGGAGCAGTGGATGAGCGATTCGGCCGCCGCGCCGGATCTCAGCTGAGTGAGGATTCATCCCCGCCGTCACCCATGACGTAGCGCGGGGCGACCGGCAGGCTGCCCGCGAGAAGGCCAGGAAGGCCAAGACGCGGCGCGGCCAGTCGATCGCGGTCGCCTCCTCGGTGATCGTCCTCGGCACCCTTGCCGCGGTGGTCCTGACCAGCAGTGGCTGGCCGGACGTCCGCGAGACCTTCTTCTCGGCCGAAGCGTTCAAGACCTCGTTCCCGGAGATCCTCAGTGGTTTCTGGCTCGACGTGAAGATGTTCATCGTGATCGAGATGGTGGTCCTGGTCTTCGGGCTGTTCATCGCGCTGGTCAGGTCGAGCCGCAATCCGGTGTTCTTCCCGTTCCGGGCCCTGGCCGCTGTCTATTGCGACGTCTTCCGCGGGGTGCCGGTCATTCTGCTCGTCTACCTTTTCGGCTTCGGAGTTCCGGCCCTCGGTCTTGCCGGGGTGCCGACCGATCCGATCCTGCTCGCCGGCCTGGCGCTGGCACTCGCCTACGGCGCCTACAACGCGGAGGTGTACCGGGCCGGGATCGCGTCCGTCCACCAGACCCAGACGGATGCCGCCCTTGCCGTCGGCCTCACCCGGACCCAGGCGCTCCGCTTCGTCGTGCTGCCCCAGGCGGTGAGAAGGGTCCGGCCACCGCTGCTGAACGACTTCATATCGCTTCAGAAGGACGTGGCTCTGGTGTCGATCCTGGGGATCACCGAGGCATTCCAGAGGGCCCAGATCGACGCCGCTTCGACTTTCAACTACACGCCGCTGATCGCGGCCGCGCTGCTCTACCTCGCAGTGACGATCCCGATGGCACGGATCCTCGACCACATCAGCGCCCGTGGCGAAGTCCTCGGCGCGACCGGTGGGAAAGCGTGAGTTCGGCCGTGCTGGAGATCCGGGGCGTGACCAAATCCTTCGGGGAACGCCTGGTCCTGGACGGGATCGACCTCTCGGTCAACGAGCACGAGGCGGTGGCGTTGATCGGCGCGTCGGGGTCGGGCAAATCGACCCTGCTCCGCTGCATCGACCTGCTGGTCGAGATCGACGACGGCGACATCTTCCTCGACGGCGACGTGATCACCGACCCTTCGGTCGATGCTGTGGACGTACGGCGGCGGCTCGGGTTCGTCTTCCAGGCCTTCAACCTCTTTCCCCACATGTCGGTGATCGACAACGTCACCCTGGGAGTCACGAAGGGCCAGGGCGTGAGCAAGGCCGAGGCCGCCGAGCGCGGGCGGACCCTCCTCGAGCGTTTCGGGCTCGGTGGAAGGGAAGGAGACAGGCCTGACCAGCTGTCCGGCGGCCAGCAGCAGAGGGTGGCACTGGCCCGCGCTTTCGCCGCCCAGCCGCGCGCCATGCTCCTCGACGAGGTCACCAGCGCCCTCGACCCGGAACTGGTCGGAGACGTCCTCGAAGCCGTTCGTGAACTGAAGGCTGAAGGGATGACTCTGATCTTCGCCACCCACGAGATGTCCTTCGCAAGGGAGGTAGCCGACCAGGTCGCCTTCCTCCACGAAGGA
>JBPPMI010000011.1:0-9691 GCA_051305975.1 Solirubrobacterales bacterium | reverse complement strand
GACGTCAAGGCGCAGACCACCCAGTTCAAGGACCCGATCACGCCCGTCGTGGCCGCTCTTGCCCAGGAGGAGCGGGTCTCGGACGAGATCTACGCCCTCTTCGAACTGGCCCGTGAGCTCAAGGACTACCGCGCCGAGCATTTCCTGCAGTGGTTCGTCAAGGAACAGGTCGAAGAGGTCGCCCTGATGAGCGACCTGCTGAATGTCGTCGAGCGCTCGCAGGAGAATCTGCTGCTCGCCGAGGAGTACATCGCCCGCGAAGGACTCGGCGAGGAGGGCGACGATCCGACGGCTCCCCCGGCAGCCGGCGGTGGCTGAGTAACGGGTGACCCTGAAGGCGACTGTGGGCAAGAAGGGCAGCGGCAGCAACAAGTAGGAGCCGTTCCACCCAGTCCAGAAAGGCCCCGGAACTTCGGTTTTGGGGCCTTTCTCTTTAACCTCGGCCAGGCGATGACCGACCAGCGAACCCGACCCGACGACAACACACCCATCGAGCCCGAGGAGCTGGCGGCTGCGCTCCGGGTGTTCGAGAAGCTCGACTCGCTACCGGTGGAGCATCCCGATTCGCTCAAGGTCCAGCAGGCGACCGCGGGGCTCTACAAGTCGGTGAAGCGCCGGCGGCGGCTGGAGAAACGCCGGGAGCAGCTCGAGCACGACAACGCGATCACGGCACTCACCGCCACCGCCGCCCCGGGGCGGATCGATGACGAGACCGAAGGGCTGCCGCTCGTCTCCGGGGCCGAAGGGGCGATCGCCGGCATCCTGATCGAACCGCGTGCCTGTTACATCTGCAAGCAACCGTACAACCGGGTCGATGCCTTCTACCACCAGCTCTGTCCGGACTGCGCCGCTTTCAACCACGCCCGGCGCGATGCCACCACCGACCTCTCGGGCAAACGCGCCCTGCTCACGGGCGGGCGGGCGAAGATCGGCATGTACATCGCCCTTCGCCTGCTCCGCGACGGTGCCCACACCACGATCACCACCCGCTTCCCGAACGACGCCGTCCGCCGTTTCAAGGCGATGCCCGACAGCGACGACTGGATCGACCGGCTCGACATCGTCGGCATCGACCTGCGCGATCCCGGACAGGTGATCGACCTGGCCGACCACGTCGCGAGCCGCGGCCGCCTCGACATCCTGATCAACAACGCCTGCCAGACGGTGCGCCGTTCGCCCGAGGCCTACGGGCCACTGGTCGCCGCCGAACGCGGTGAGCTGCCCGCCGGCAAGTTGCCGCAGATCGAAACCTTCACGCGGCCCGACGCGGAGGGCCACCACCACTTGACGTCGGGAACGAGTGACCACTGGGCGCCGACCCCGCACGCCCTGACGGCGATGTCACTCACTGCCGGTTCCGCGAACTTCGACCTGATCGAAGAAGAGAAGGCGATCGACGCCGGCGGGCTCGTGCCCGATCAGGTCGACACCAACAGCTGGATCCAGCCGGTGAACGAGGTCGATCCGGTCGAGCTGCTCGAAGTTCAGCTATGCAACATGACGGCGCCGTTCATCCTGATCAGCCGGCTCCGCGCCTCGATGGCCGCGTCGAAAGCACGACGGACCTACGTCGTGAACGTGTCAGCGATGGAAGGTCAGTTCTCCCGCGGATACAAGGGGCCGGGCCACCCTCACACCAACATGGCGAAGGCCGCGCTGAACATGCTGACCAGAACCAGCGCCCAGGAGATGCTGGAGACCGACGGCATCCTGATGACGGCGGTCGACACCGGCTGGATCACTGACGAACGGCCGCACACGATGAAGAAGCGCCTCGCCGAAGACGGCTTCCACGCCCCGCTCGACCTGGTCGACGGAGCCGCCCGCGTCTACGACCCGGTAATCCGGGGAGAAGCAGGCGAAGACATCCATGGCGTCTTCCTCAAGGACTACAAAGTCTCCGACTGGTAGCCGCTACCCGGCCTTCTCGTCGGTGATCTTCCGGAAAGCCTCGACGAAGGTCTCGGGGACCTGGGCTCCGGATATCCCGTACCTGCCGTCGATGACGAAAGTCGGGACGGCCTGGATCCCGTAGGCGATCGCCTGGGCCTGGTCGGCTTCGACGGCCGTGAGGTACTCGTCGACGGCCAGTGACTTCAGCACTTCGTCCCGGTCAAGGCCGACGTCAACGGCCAGGTCGGCAAGGTCTTCGTCGCGGCCGACGTGCCGGCCTTCCTCGAAGTAGGCCTTCATCAATCTCTCTTCGGTTTCGATCTGTTTGCCGTGAGCCTTGGCAAGGTGCAGGAGCTGGTGGGCCTTCACCGTGCGTGTGTGCTGGAGGGCGTCGAAGTCGTAGTCGAGGCCGACTTCCTTCGCGACGCCGGTGAGGTTGGCCAGCATGCCTCGCACCTGTTCCTCGGGCATCCCCTTGAACTTCACGAGGAAGTCGCTCTCGCTGCCTTCGAAGTCGACCGGCGTGTCCGGTGCCAGCTCGAAGCTGTGGAACACGATCTCGACCTCGGCACCGGGATTCAGCTTTTCGTAGTCCGCGACGCCCATCTCGAGTTTGCGCTTCCCGATGAAACACCAGGGGCAGGCGATGTCGGACCAGACATCGACCTTGATCGGATCAGGCACTCGCGGCTTCACCGGTGTCGGCATCGGCGGGGGTGACCGTCTTCGCCAGGACACCGTCGACGAGGGTCGGTCCCACCAGTCCGGCAGCCAGGGCACCGATGGCCAGGGCGGGACCATGAAGTTTCAGGCCGAACGCTTTGTCGAGCGAGATCGGACCCGGGCCCTGCTCGGCAAGGGTCAGGACGATCGCGATCACGACGGCGTTGTATTCCCAGCCGCCATCGCTTGCCCAGACACCCTTGTCGGCGTGGGCCGACCGGATCGCCTGGACCATCGTGCCCGTGATCGCCGCTGCGGCCAGAGGGGTGGCGAGTCCGGCCGCCAGCAGGACGCCGCCACCCGCTTCGCTCGCGCCGGCGAGCGCAGCCTTTTCCCGGCCTGGGGAGAGGCCCATCCCGTCGAAGGCGTCACCGGTCGCCTTCAGACCGTGACCGCCGAACCAGCCGAACAGTTTCTGGGTGCCGTGGCCGACGAACAGAAGGCCGATGAGGAGGCGAAGAGCGGTGAAAGCAAGCTTCATGGCGGGATACCTTTGGGTAGAAGATAGTTGCGCAGTCAACTATACCCGGCCGGTTGATCCGGCAAACCCGCCCGGTCGGTCAGATCGGCGAGTCCATCTAGTTTCGGGGAGGGAAGCGTGGCTCGTCCGGCAGAAACTGGCTGAGCTCGGCGCCCGGATACCGCTGGTCGAGCTCAAGGTCCCTTACGCCGTCACCTGAAGCCAGCTCGACCAGGAAGCCTTCAAGGCTCGCCGACTGGAAGAGGCGCCGGGGCTGTCCCGCCGGGCCGTATCCCGTCCTGCCAGCGTGCATCCCCCTCGAGTGGGGTACCAGGTAGACCAGAGCTTTCCGGCCTGAAAGCGACACGAGTTTGGCCTTGCGTTGCGGCGGGCGGAACGCGCAGCCCGTTTCGACCTGAAAGACAGGATTTTCTCCGAACCGGGAGGTGATGTCCCTGGACCGGCCATTGCCGGGTTTCAGGACCCTGGTCGCCTCGATCGGAAAGATGTCGGTCTCGACCCTCGGAGGTGGGCCGCTCTTTCGGAAGTGCAGCAGGCCGGGCCGGGGCCGCCCGATGGTCCCTTCGACCACGAAAGCGGTTCGCTTCGCCATCTCCTGCGGCGCCTTCATCGGCTGGTAGTTGTAGGTACAGCCGACGATCGGTTCGGTGACGTTCGTCCACGACTCCGGTATCGAGGCCTGCGGGTCACCATCGCCGCCACACCCGGAAAGCGGTAGCGCAACTAGGGCCGCCACGGCGAGGGTCGATGAGAACGAGGCCATACTCGTACTACGTCGCCGGGCCAGATCCATCACATGAGTCCGCGAACATCGGGAATCCGCCGACTTGACGCTCCATTCGCGGTTCATACCCGGATTGTCCGACCTCGTCTCCCATCGAGGTGACACTAAACCCATCCGGGCCGAAAAGCGGGAGCGACGGGACTTGAACCCGCGGCCTCTGGCGTGACAGGCCAGCGCTCTAACCAACTGAGCTACGCCCCCGTGGAGCAGCCGGGTGGAACCGGCGAGCCGGGATTATCGCAACTACCCGCGTTTCCTGTCAGCACAGTGTCCCGAGTCCATAGGCTGGCACCATGAAACTCGTCACTTTTGAATCAGACAACGGGCCGCGCGCCGGCGTCCTCACCCCCGATGGCATCTACGACGCGTGGGACGTGCTCGACCACCCCACCCGCTCGAGCCTCCGGGAACTGATCCATGAAGACCGGGTCGGTGAGGCCGGCGAGCGGATCAAGGCCGGGACGCCGGTCGAGCCCGTTGCCATCGAATCGGTCCGGATCCATGCACCGATCCCGGACCCGGACAAGATCATCTGCATCGGACTGAACTACAGGAAGCACGCCGAGGAGACCGGGCAGGACCTGCCCAAGGCCCCGATCGTCTTCGGCAAGTACCGGAACGCCCTGGCCGGTGACGGCGAGACGGTCACCCTCCCGGCCGCGAGCACCAAAGTCGACTACGAAGCCGAGGTCGGCGTCGTGATCGGGCGCCGTGCGAAAGAAGTCACGGTCGAAGACGCGCTCGACCACGTCGCCGGTTACACGCTGGTCAACGACCTGTCCGCCCGCGACCTGCAGGGACTCACGTCCCAGTGGATGGCCGGCAAGGTCTTCGATGGCTCTGCCCCCTGCGGGCCGGCAATGCTGACCCCCGACGAGGCCGGGCCCCACGACGGGATCGGCATCTCGCTGATCCTGAACGGCGAAGAGATGCAGAACTCCTCGACCGAGGACCTGATCTTCGGGATCCCCGAGCTGATCAGCCAGCTGTCCGCGTGGATGACGCTCGAGCCGGGCGACATCATCTCGACCGGCACCCCCTCCGGGGTCGGCGTGGCCCGCAAGCCTTGGGTCTGGCTCGAGGACGGCGACGAAGTCTCCGTGGTTTCACCGCAGCTCGGCGAGCTGCGGACCAACATCAAGCGCTGAGGCTACTTCTAGGGCAATGAGGCGCCGGGCTTAGCGCCCGCCAGCTCGTTCCGTTTCATCGGCAGGTTCGCCGAGAGCGGAGCGGCCGGCGTGGTGCTGGAGATACCCGCACCCCGGTTGCGTGAACGGGTGCCCGACCAGCGCACCCGAACCGGCTTGACCTTCAGCAGGCGGTTCCAGGTCTGCGTGCCGGCAACACCGTCCTTCACCAGGCCACGCTGGCCCTGGAACTTCCTGACGCCACGGATCGTCTTCCGCCCGTAGATCCCGGTGACCGGTACTTCGATGTTCGCGCCGTTAAGGTGCTGCTGGAGCCAGACCACGAAGTCGCCACGGCTGCCGCTTTCCATCACCGGCTTGTCCCGGACTTCTTCGTAGCCACGGTAAGGACTCACGTCCTTGCCCAGGCTGCGCCATTCGCTGTCGTTGGTTTCCTGCCACGACCACCAGCTCG
Organism: Solirubrobacterales bacterium; assembly: GCA_051305975.1. Classification (GTDB taxonomy): domain Bacteria; phylum Actinomycetota; class Thermoleophilia; order Solirubrobacterales; family 70-9; genus 67-14. The sequence goes on along the minus strand of JBPPMI010000011.1, from coordinate 4,208 downwards.
GTGCCGTTTCGTAGCTCGCGGAGTACCGGCGGAACGCGAGCAGTTCCTTGGCCCGCGGGTTCTCGTAGGTCTGTCCGACCGGATAGATCTTTCGTTTGTAGAGATCGTTGTGCATCCAGGTCACGCCCACTGCTTCGCGGACGGTGTCGCCGATCGCGTCCCAGTAGACCTGCGGCAGGTTGTCCGTCGCGGCGCCGGGTCCGAGGAATACGGAATACGGGAAAGCCGGGTGGTAGTGCGCGTAGGGAAAGGTGCTGAGTCCGACCGGGAACTTCATGCCGACCATGCCGCGGAGTTTCCTGACGTAACGGTCGGCCGCCGCGTACTCGCCTTCGTACTCGGCTTCGGCGTCGATCACGAAACAGTCGGCGCCGCGCCGCTTGGCAGCGGCGGATGCCTTCGCCTCTCGGGCCGGACCCCGGCCGTAGACGTAGTGCCAGCCACAGACCTTCAGGCCCGCCCGCTGGAAACGGCGGATCACCGGCTTGTTGAACTGGCTCCAGGTCCCGGTGCCGTCCGCGGACTTGATGTAGAGGGTCCTGACCTTCGCCTTCTTCGCCCGCTTGATGATCTTGCCGACGTCTCCACCTTCCGAGCTGTCGATATACCAGATCCACATGCCGTGATGGTCGAACGGGGAGGCCGCCGCCTTCGGGGCAGGGGTGGCCAGGAGCGCCGCAAGGATGAGCAGCACGAATAACAGGGCTGGGACCGGAAAACGCCGGCTGGCTGTTTGGTTCATCGACGGTAGGAACACGGTTGGGTCGGAATCGGTGCGGGAAAGGGACACCGGGTGCGTTTGTGACACCTATGGTGTACGGAACGCACCCAGGCTCGGAAGGCCGCTGGTTCTTCCTCTTCCCTGGCGTGCAGCCTCGCAGGGCTGGCCCGTCGTCCCCTCTCCATGTGACCCAACCGCAAGGTTTCGTTCACCTGAAAACCCGCCGCCGGACACACCGAAGCACAACGTGACGCTGATCATCGCCCTCGGCGACCATGAGGTGAGCAACTTCGCGGCGGAAGTCGAGGCGCGGAGCCTGGGCATGAAGACACCCGCGCCACCTCTCGATGCGGACCGCTGGCCGGACCTGCGGAATTCTTCGTTCGGCTACCGGGGCCGGTAGATAGTGCGGTTGCCGAGCAGGTCCGACACGGTGAGCAGCTTGTAGCCGCGGTGCCTGAGCCGGCTGATCCCGGCGTCGAGGGCGTCGATGGTCTGGCTTCGGGGCCCTCCCCCGTCGTGCATCAGCACGATCGAACCGGAACGGGCACTGGATATCGAGTTCAGGATCGAGCCCGAACCGGGGAGCTTCCAGTCGTTCGTGTCGACGTCCCAGTTCACTACCTTCATGTCGTTGGCCCGGGCACCACTGATCACCGAAGAGCTCACGCCGCCACCCGGCGGCCGGAGCAGGCAGGGCTTGAAGCCGGTCCGGCGTTCGATCACCCGGTTGGTCTGGCGCATGTCCGCCTCGGAAGGGTAGAAGCCGTGGTGCATCGTGTGGTTCGCGAGTTCGTGGCCGAGCGCGAGGATCCGGCGGGCAGTCGCCGGATACCGCGACACCTCCTGGCCGATCATGAAGAACGTGGCCTTCACGTTCCTGGCTTTCAGGATGTGCAGGACCTCGGGCGTATAAGTGCTGGGACCGTCGTCGAAGGTCAGCGCAATCCGCTTGCGCCCCCGGGGGCCATGGGTGACGAACTCGCCGTTACCGCCGGAGCAGCCCACCGTCTCGATCACTCGCATCCGGTAGTCGGCCCGATACCGCGCGGGGAAGCTGGAGCGGCAACTGAACGAACCCTTAGGGCAGCTGCCGTCGGACCGGACGATCCGCCAGCGGTACCTCCCGTGTGGCAGGCGAGCAGCCTCCGGGTCGAGCTTCAGGACGAACCGGCGTTTGGCGATCCGCTTGACCGAAGCCGCGATGGTGTCCTTCGAATAGACCTTGTTCACCCGGTTCGCGCGGGTGATGCCGACCCGGTGGTATGGCTTGTTCTTCCCGCCCATGCAGATCCGCGAAACGATTCTCTGCCCCGCCCTGGTCATCTCCAGGCAGAGGTACTTCGATTTCCGCCGGTCGAGGTCGGGCTGCCTCGACAGACCACTAAGCGCAACCTGCCGGCTGGTCCGGATCTGGACGATCAGGCTCTTGCCGGCCTGGGAGAGCCCGGCCCCTTTGACCGGCCTTGGATCGGAGACGCTGGCCGGACTCGGGGGGAGCACGGTTACCAGGGCGAGCAGAACCGTGAAGCCGAAGACCGCCAGCCGGTAGCTGTGCACTCGCTGCCGCGGATGTCTCCCTGGATTGAACACTGCCCTGTATCCACTATAAATGCCCGATGAACCGCGAGATACTCTGGAAGTCCGTGCTGGTCCAGCTGCTGGCCGTGGTCGCGGTCTCACTGGTCCTGGGCCTGTTGTTGCCGAAGTCGTTCTTCGAGGACTGGGGCTGGCTGAGCGGGCCCACCGCGTGGATCGCCTGCTCCGTCTTCACGGCCGCCGTGCTCAGGCTGCCGCGCGGCGTGGTCGTGCTCGGCGCGATCCTGGCCGGCGTGCCGAGCGTGATCGCGGTGATCGTCGGCATCCACTGGCTGGGGGTCATCCTGGCCGTCGGGTTCTTCGGGGTCTGGTGCGCCTACCGGGCGGCGCCTGTCCCGCCGTCGCAGGATGCCATCACGGATTCTTGACACCCGCACATCGTCCGTGCCCTTGAATCGCGATTAGATTAGACAAGTGGCCACCGCTCACAACCCACAGGACGCCGACGCTTCGGCCATTGCTCCCCCGGAGCCGCATGTGGTCGTCCTCTTCGGCGCGACCGGAGACCTCGCGAAGCGCAAGCTGTTGCCGGGCCTCTACCACCTCGACCGCGCCGGCCATCTCTCCGACTGCCGCATCGTCGGCACCTCACTCGAGGACTTGTCGACCGATGATTTCCAGAAGCTGGCCTTCACTGCCTGCGACACCTTCGGGCGGGGAGTGATCAGCGGCGAGGACTGGGAACGGTTCTGGCGGCGGATCACCTACGTCAGCACGAGCAAGGGCCCGGCCGGTCTGGCCCAGGCCGTGGCCGAGGCCGAGGCTTCCATCGGAATTCCGGCCCGTCGCCTCCACTACCTGAGCGTGCCACCGAAGGCCGCTACCTCGGTGGTACAGATGCTCGGCGAAGCGAACCTGGTCGAGCGCTCCCGGATTGTCATGGAGAAGCCGTTCGGAACCGACCTCGCTTCCGCCAAGGAACTGAACGGCAAGGTCCACGAGGTCTTCGACGAGAAGCAGATCTTCCGGATCGACCATTGTCTCGGCAAGGAGGCCGCCCAGAACATCCTCGCGCTCCGTTTCGCCAACGGCCTCTTCGAACCGATCTGGAACCGCAACCACATCGACCACATCCAGATCGACGTGCCCGAAGAACTCACGGTGGAGGGCCGTGGCCAGTTCTACGACGCGACCGGTGCCTTCCGCGACATGGTAGTCACCCACCTGCTCCAGATCCTCGCCTTCGTGGCGATGGAGCCGCCGGTCGCCCTCGAGCCCGGTTCGATCACCGAGGAGAAGAACAAGGTCTTCCGCTCGCTCAAGCCGATCCAGCCCGAAGACGTGGTCCGGGGCCGGTACGAGGGCTACCGTGACGAAGAGGGAGTGGACCCACACTCGAAGACCGAGACCTTCATCGCGATGAAGGCATCGATCGACAATTGGCGCTGGTCGGGTGTGCCGTTCTACCTGCGGACCGGCAAGGCGATGGGCGAAGGCTCGCGCATCATCTCGATCGCGTTCCGGTCCCCGCCGAAGTCGATGTTTCCGGCCGGGTCGGGCGTCGGCAAGTACGGGCCGGACCACTTGACCTTCGACCTCGACGAGTCGTCGCGCATCTCCCTCTCCTTCTACGGGAAGAATCCGGGACCGGGCATGATGCTCGACAAGGCGAGCCTGCAATTTTCGCTCCAGGAAGTCGAGACCAGCGCCGACACCCTCGAGGCCTACGAGCGCCTGATCCGTGACGCGATGGGCGGCGACCACACCCTCTTCACCACCGCCACCGGCATCGAGACGCTGTGGGCCGCGAGCGCCCCGATGCTCGAGAACCCGCCGGACGTCCTGATCTACGACCGCGGCTCTTACGGGCCGAAGGAAATCCAGGAACTGATCAAGCCGAATAAATGGCGGCTCCCCTTCGAGAGGCGCTGGAGAGACTGAGTTGACC
>JBPPMI010000010.1:0-5936 GCA_051305975.1 Solirubrobacterales bacterium | reverse complement strand
CGGCGGCGGACCCGGATCTCCTCACGGGAGATCAGACCACGCCCCTCGAGGCGCTTCAGGGTCGACCCGTCGGCCCCGGTCCTCGCCGCGACGTCGCGGCCAGTCATGTCGCCTTCGAGGAGCGAGGTCAGGACCAGCCTCTGCTTCGCTCCCAGGCGCCCGTCGCCGTCCAGGGCTTCGCGGCCGGCATCGGTCAGCGCGTTCAGCTTCTCGACCCGGGCGCGGGTCCGTTCGCCACCGGTGCCCGTGCCCGGGGGCAGCATCAAGCCGATGCCGCGGGCCGGAGTCGAGCAGTACTCGCGGGCAATCCAGAGGCCAAGCTCGATCAGTTCAGGGGTGGTGCCCGAGCCCAGGATCCTGATCGGATCAGCCAGTTTGTCGGCGGGTACCTCGCTCGTGTCGGTCAATTCGACGACGACGCCGAGCAGGCGCCGGTGCCCGAACGGGACCTGGAGCACGTTGCCCACCTCGATCTCCGCCAGGCGGGCCGGAATCGAGTAGTCGAACGGGCCCCGCAGCGCGCGGGCCGTCGTCAGCGGCTCGACCCTGGCGATGGACACCGGCCCACGTTATATGCTCCCCCGCAGTGGCTTTCTCTCCCAGTCCGGGCGAACAGATCATTTTCCAGGGACACCCGTCGTGGAGGGCCATTCTCGCCTTCTACCTCCAGGGTCTCGCGATCGGTGCCGTACTCGCAGTGATCGCTTACATCGCCGGTTCGTCCGGCGCCGTGGTCTTCGGAATCGTGCTGGTCGCCCTCGGGATCGCCGTCCTGATCGGGTACATCAAGCGCATGGCGACGACTTACACGATCACCAACCGCCGCCTCAACATCAAACGCGGCATCTTCGCTCGTGACATTCAGGAAACCCGCCTCGAACGGGTCCAGAACGTCAACTACAGCCAGACGGTTTTCCAGCGGATCCTCAAGGTCGGCGACGTCGACTTCGACACCGCCGCTTCGGATTCGGAGAACGAGTTCGTGTTCAATGGAGTCGGCGACCCCCAGGCGGTAGTCACCCAGGTCGACAAGGCCACCTCCGCCGGAGCCGCCGGAGGCCACGGCCTCGGCGAACCCTCCAGCCACTACTGAGCTCGGATCGGTCTACCGCGAGGGCGGGCGCATCTGTCTACCGCGGGTGGCGGCAAAACAGAGCTCGAACAAGCTCTGTGTTTTTGCCCTCTCAGAGACTTCACAGTTCTGAACAAGGATCCAAGTTGGTGTTTCCGGTCTCAGTCTGAGACCCGGCCGCGTGAGTAAAACCAACTTGGATGTCTCGACCAGCCAACCGGTCCACCCCGCGCCACCAACACGCAAACCAAAACCCGGTCGTCCGTCGCCTCAGGTCACAAGTCGGTCCCAAGTGAAAATCGGCTCCGGTGTACGATGCGCGCGTGACTGACTCCCTCGATTCTCAGAGCCCTGACGAACTCAGCATCAACACGATTCGAACCCTTTCGATCGATGCGATAGATAAGGCCAATTCAGGTCACCCGGGGACGGCGATGGCGCTCGCTCCGCTGACCCTGAAGATGTGGCAGGAGTACCTGCGTTACGACCCGGCCGACCCTTACTGGCCGAACCGTGACCGGTTCATCCTTTCCGCCGGCCACGCTTCGATGCTCGTCTATTCGATGATCCATCTGGCGGGCGTCAAGCGGGTCGACCACGACGGGAACGTCACTGACACCCCCGCGATCAGCCTTCAGGACATCAAGGATTTCCGCCAGCTGAACTCGGTGACCCCGGGCCACCCGGAGTCGCACCTGACGACCGGCATCGAAACAACCACGGGCCCGCTCGGACAGGGTGTGGCGACTTCGGTCGGCATGGCCGTTGCCGGGCTCTGGAAGCAGGCCGAGTTCGGTGAAGAGATCTTCGACTACGACGTCTACACGATCTGCGGCGACGGAGACATGATGGAAGGCGTTTCCCACGAGGCCGCCTCCCTCGCCGGCCACCAGCACCTGCACAACCTCCTGTGGGTGTATGACAGCAACCGGATCACGATCGACGGCAGTACCGACCTCGCCTTCACCGAAGACGTCGAAGCCCGCTTCCTCGCCTACGGCTGGAACGTCCACCATGTCCATGACGCGAACGACCTGGATGAGATCGGCCAGGCGCTCGACAAGTTCAAGGCCGAGAAGGAAAAGCCGACCTTCATCCTGATCCACAGCCACATCGGGTACGGATCGCCGAACAAGGTAGATACGGCCGACGTCCACGGCAACCCCCTGGGCGCAGACGAGACGATCCTCACCAAGGAGGCCTACGGCTGGCCGGCCGATGCCCATTTCCTCGTGCCCGACGGCGTCTACGAGAACTTCCAGAGCGGCATCGGCAAGCGCGGCGCGGAACTGAACGCGGCTTGGAAGGAGCGCTTCGAAGGCGCATCCGACGAGGTCAAGAGCGCGATGAAGATGATGATCAATGGTGACCTGCCCGACGGCTGGGACTCTGACATCCCGACCTTCGACACCGGCGACGAGATCGCCACCCGCTCGGCCTCCCAGAAGACGCTGAATGCGATCGCCCCGAAAGTCTCGTGGATGCTCAGCGGCTCAGCCGACCTCACCGGCTCGGCCTCTTCCGGCCTGACCCCGGACGTGTCGGGCGTCTTCGAGCCGGGCAACCGGTCCGGTCACGGCATCCACCTCGGTGTGCGGGAGCACGAATCGGCGGCGATGTCGAACGGAATGGCGCTCAGCCATCTGCGTCCGATCTGGTCGACCTACCTGATCTTCAGCGACTACGCCCGTCCGGCGATCCGCCTCTCTGCACTCATGGAGCAGCCCGTCGTCCACTGGCTGACCCACGACTCCTTCGGTCTCGGCGAGGACGGCCCGACCCACCAGCCGATCGAGCAGCTGGCTTCGCTCCGCGCCATCCCTCAACTCGACACGATCCGCCCCGCCGATGCGAACGAAGTCGCCGAGGCCTGGCGCGTGATCAAGGCGAAGAAGGACGAGCCGACCGCGCTGATCATGACCCGCCAGAAGGTGCCGGTCCTCGACCGCTCGAAATATGCGGCCGCTTCCGGCCTCGCCAAGGGCGGGTACGTCCTGGCCGACTCGGACGGGGAGCCCGACGTGATCCTGATCGCCACCGGCAGCGAGGTCCATCTCGCGGTCGAGGCCCACGAGATGCTGCTCGTCGAAGGGATCAAGTCCCGCGTCGTCTCCCTTCCTTCGTGGCACCTCTGGGACAGGCAGACCGACGAGTACCGCGAATCGGTCCTGCCTTCATCCGTGAAGGCCCGGGTCGCGATCGAACAGGCATCCACCATGGGCTGGGACCGCTTCATCGGCGAGACCGGCCACATGATCGGCATGACTACCTTCGGCGCCTCCGGCCCCTTCAAGGACCTCGCCAAGTTCTTCGGCTTCACGCCGGACGACATCGTCGAGGCGGCCAAGGACCAGATCGCCGGGGAGGGTTGAGATGTCGAAGCTTCGAGAGAACCCGGCATGGCGGGCTCTCGAAGCCCATCATTCCGAGGTAAAGGACCTCCACCTCCGAGGCCTCTTCGCCGACGACGAATCCCGCGGGGAGACGTTGACGGCCGAAGCCGCCGGGATCTACCTCGACTACTCGAAGCACCGCATCACCGGCGACACGCTGCCGAAGCTGATCGATCTCGCCGAGGAGACCGGCATGCCCGGCCACCGCGACGCGATGTTCCGCGGCGAGCACATCAACAAATCCGAGGACCGGGCGGTGCTCCACGTGGCACTCCGCATGCCCCGCGAGCGTTCCCTCGTGGTTGACGGCATCGACGTGGTCAGGGAAGTCCACGAAGTTCTCGACCGCATGTCTGCCTTCTGCGAAGAGGTCCGCTCCGGGCGCTGGCTCGGACACACCGGCAAGCCGATCAGGAACGTGATCAACATCGGCATCGGTGGCTCGGACCTCGGGCCGGTCATGGCCTACGAGGCTCTCAAGAGCTACTCCCGCCGCGACATGAACTTCCGTTTCGTCTCGAATGTCGACGGCACCGATTTCGTCGAGGCCACCCAGGATCTCGATCCGGCCGAGACGCTCTTCGTCGTCTCCTCCAAGACCTTCGTGACGCTGGAGACGATGACCAACGCCAGGACGGCTCGTGACTGGTCGCTGAACGCCTTCGGCGGTGACGAGACAGCCATCGCGAAGCACTTCGTCGCCGTCTCGACCAACGCGGAAGGTGTATCGGAATTCGGCATCGACACCGACAACATGTTCGGGTTCTGGGACTGGGTCGGCGGGCGCTACTCGATGGACTCGGCGATCGGCCTCTCCACCATGCTCGCGATCGGTCCCGACCGCTACTCCGAGATGCTCGCCGGCTTCCACGAGATGGACGAGCACTTCCTCGGGACCGCGCTCGGCAGCAACCTGCCGGCCATCCACGGGCTGCTGGCCGTCTGGTACCGCGACTTCTTCGGTTCCCAGACCCAGGCGGTGCTGCCCTATAGCGAGTACCTCCACCGCTTCCCCGCCTACCTCCAGCAGCTGACGATGGAGTCGAACGGCAAGAGCGTGACGCTCGAAGGCGAGCAGGTCGACTACGCGACCGGCGCCGTCTTCTGGGGAGAGCCCGGCACCAACGGCCAGCATTCCTTCTACCAGCTGATCCACCAGGGAACCCAGCTGATCCCCTGCGACTTCATCGGGTTCAACCATTCGATCAACCCGCTCGGCAACCACCAGGACCTGCTGATCTCAAACGTGTTCGCACAGACCGAGGCGCTCGCCTTCGGCAAGACACCAGAACAGCTCGAGGCGGAAGGCGTCGACGCATCTCTGATCCCGGCAAAGACCTTCGAAGGCAACCGGCCGAGCAGCGCGATCATGGTCGACCACCTCACCCCACACTCGCTGGGAACTCTCGTCGCGTTCTACGAGCATTCGGTCTTCACTCAGGGAGCGATCTGGGGCATCGACTCTTTCGACCAGTGGGGAGTCGAGCTCGGCAAGGCACTAGCCCAGAAGATCATTCCCGAGCTGGAATCGGACGAAGCGCCGGAGCTCGGGCACGACGGCTCGACCAACAACCTGATCCGCCGGTACCGCAAGGCCCAGGGCCGCTCGTGAGTGACGAACCGGCAGTAGGCACGGACGTGCCGCTCGACGCCCCGATCAAGGGGATCCTGTTCGACATCGACGGGACACTCCTGACCACGGGTGGAGCCGGCGCGGTCGCGTGGAGCAAGGCTTTCGTCGACATCCACGGCGTGCCGGTGGACATCGAGAAGGTGACCGAGTCCGGCATGACCGACTCGGATGTCGCCGCCGCTTCGCTGAAGTCGATCCTCGACCGTGACCCGACCGACGAAGAGATCGCCGCCGTCACCAAGCCGTACCTCGAATACCTGCCCGACGCTGTCGCCGCGTCTGAGAAGTACACGGTCGAGCCCGGCATCGTGCCGCTGCTCGAACGACTCCAGAGTAACGGCTACCTGCTCGGTATCACTACCGGCAACATCGAGCCGGCGGCTCGCATCAAGTTGGAACGAGGGGACCTGAACCGGTTCTTCACCTTCGGCGGATTCGGGTCGGATTCGAGGATCCGGTCCGCACTGACCCAGGCTGCCGTAAACCGCGGCATCGAGGCTTCAGGCGGAAAGCTCACGAAAGAAGACTTCATCGCCATCGGGGATACCCCGAGGGACGTAGAGGCCGGCCACACGATCGGAATCAGGGTGATCGGTGTCGCCACTGGCCACTTCCCGGCCAAGTCGCTCGAAGAATCAGGAGCCGACTGGGTCCTGGAGACGGTCGAAGAGGGTTTCCCGGTCTGACCGAAGTCGAATGATGTGCGATCGACGCTGATATCCAACGTCAATCGCACGACATCCTGAGACTTACTTTCCTGCAGCTTCCTTCAGGGAGTCGACTCGATCGGTCCTCTCCCAGGTGAAGTTCTCGTTGTTCCGGCCGAAGTGGCCGTACG
>JBPPMI010000009.1:0-2929 GCA_051305975.1 Solirubrobacterales bacterium | reverse complement strand
CTGCTGCTCCAGGTCGCGGCGCAGGTCGAAGAAGCCCATCCGTGGGCAGACCGCCGGGCACCTGCGTTCGCCGTTGACACAAGGATCGGGTCCTGACGTCTTGATCCACGCTTCGCGGGGATACAAGGCGGCGAGAGCCTAATGGATAAGGTGACCCCGTGAGCGAGATTCGAGGTGTGATCACGGCCCTGGCCACCGTTTTCTACGACGACGGCGAAGTCGACGTGCCCGAAACACGACAGCTCGCGCGCTACCTGGTCGACCACGGATCTCACGGACTGGTGGTTTCCGGTACCACCGGAGAGTCCCCTACCCTCGAAGATGACGAAAAGCTCGCCCTTCTCGAAGCGGTGCTCGAAGAAGTCGGTGACGAAGCGACCGTGATCTTCGGCAGCGGCTCGAACGACACCCGCCATTCGGTCGCTCTGACCAAGGCGGGGGCCCGGGCCGGCGCCCACGCGAGCTTGATCGCGAACCCCTATTACAACCGTCCGAACCGGACCGGGATCGTCGGACATTTCGAAGCGATAGCGAATGTCGAACCCGACTTGCCGATGGTGCTCTACAACGTTCCGACACGGACCGCGGTCAACATGCCGCCGGACCTGCTCGCCGAACTGGCGCAGATCCCCAATGTCGTCGCGGTCAAGCAGGCAAACAATGACGACCTCGGACCGATTCCCGGCCTCCAGCTTCTGGCCGGGAACGACGAAGTCTTCCTAGAAACACTCAAATTTGGCGGCACCGGCGGCATTCTCGTCGCGCCGCATATCGCCGGCGACGGCATGCGCGAAGTCTGGAATCTGTTCCAGGCCGGCGACGTCGCCGGAGCGGAAGCAAAGAACAACGAACTCAAGCCCGTCTACGCAGCGATGGGCGTCACCAGCAATCCGATCCCGGTCAAGGCCGCACTCGAAATGGACGGCATTTGCCCGGCCACGATGCGCCTGCCGATGGTCGAAGCTACCGAAGAAGAGAAAGCAGAAATCAGAACCTTGATCGAACAAACTGGAATCACCCTGTCCGGAGCCTCCTCTTGAGCGACAAGCTCAGGATCCTGCCGCTCGGCGGCCTCGGGGAGATCGGCAAGAACATGACTGTGGTCGAGTACCGCGGCAAGATCGTGGTGATCGACACCGGCCTGATGTTCCCGACCCCCGAGATGCTCGGCATCGACCTCGTCCTGCCGGACTTCGATTATTTACGCGGGAGAGCGAGCGACATCGAAGCGATAGTCCTCACCCACGGGCACGAAGACCACGTCGGCGCGCTGCCGTACGTGCTGCGCGAGATCGGCTTCCCCAAGGTGATCTACGGCGGGATGCTGACGATCGGCATGGTCCGGTCCAAGCTCGACGAGCACAAGCTCGGCGGCGCCCCGCTGACCGAGCTTCCGGCCGGCCAGAAGGTCGACGCCGGGCCGTTCGAACTCGAACTGGTCCACCTGTCGCACTCGATCCCGGACATGCGCGGTGTCGCGATCGGCACCGACCTCGGAAAGATCTTCTTCACGGGCGACTACAAGTTCGACCAGACCCCGGTCGATGGCCGCCCGGCCGACATGGCCCGCCTGGCCGAGCTGGGCCGCGACGGCCTCCTTTTGCTCGCCGGCGATTCCACCAATGCCGACCGGCCCGGCGTCTCACCGTCCGAATCGAGCGTCGGTCCGGCACTGCTCGAGACCTTCAAGGGCTGCAAGGGGCGGATCATCGTCACCTCGTTCGCCTCGAACATCCACCGCGTCCAGCAGGTGATCGACGCCGCCGTGGCGCTCGACCGCAAGGTGGCCCTGGTCGGCCGTTCGATGCGGAAGAACTTCAATATCGCCTCGAACCTCGGCATCGCCAACGCACCGTCTGGCGTTCTGATCCAGCCCCGCGACATCGAGGACTTCCCCGACGAGAAGGTCGTAGTCATGTCGACCGGCTCCCAGGGCGAGCCGTTCTCGGCGCTCCGCCGGATGGCCAACAACGACCACCGCGACATGGAACTCCATTCGGGCGACACGATCGTCTTCTCGGCTTCACCGGTACCCGGCAACGAACGGGCAGTCAACGAAACCATCGACCGGCTCTACGAGATCGGCGCGACTGTCGTCACCGCCAAGTCCGCTCCGATCCATGCTTCCGGCCACGGCTTCCGCGAAGAGATCAAGTTGATGCTGAACCTGACGAAGCCGAAGTACGTGATGCCGGTCCACGGTGACTACCAGCGCATCCGGCTCCATTCCGAGCTGGCCCAGTCGGTCGGTATCCCGGAGGAAAACATCTTCCGCGGAAAGAACGGCCTGCCGCTCGAGATCGGTCATGATGGCGCTTCGTTCGTCGAAGAAGTCGATTCCGGCGTGATCTACGTCGACGGAGTCGAGCTCGCCGATCCGAACGACGCGTCCCTCCGCGACCGCCGCACCATTTCGGCCGACGGAATCGTGATCGTAATCTCGACCATCGCCGGCGACAACGGCGACGTCGTCGCCGACCCGGAGGTCATCCTCCGCGCCGTGGGCGCCCTCGACAACGAGAACGAGTTCACCGACGAGATCAAGGACCTGGTCGAAGACGCGCTCGAAGCCAAGGCGAAAGCCAAGGTCCGCGACACGGAACTGATCCAGGAAGACCTCCACGACGAACTGGCCAAGTTCATCTACAAGAAGCTGAAGAAGCGCCCAATGGTCGTTCCCGTAGTCGTCGAGGTCTAAACGAGCGGCAACCGTGGGGCACGGCACGGGCCTGGTTGAGGTTGTCGTGCTGGTGGCGCGGGGTGGGGGCGTTCCCGTCCTCACCGCGGGAGCTCCGGGCGGGAACACCCCCACCCCACGTATTAACGGTGGACGGAAGGACCGGCCCACAGGCAAAGCCGGGGACAGCCAGCGAGGGTTCAGGCACCCTTTAGCCGTTTAGGCCGCCCGCAGGTACTGGCATGGACCGGT
>JBPPMI010000008.1:0-8081 GCA_051305975.1 Solirubrobacterales bacterium | reverse complement strand
ACCCATGACTGACAGCCGGAAAAGATTGGCGGTGGTAACGGGCGCGTCGAGCGGCATCGGCCGGGAACTCGCGGCAGTTCTCGCCGAAGAAGACTTCGACCTGCTGATCAATGCGGAAGACCAGGAACTGGAAAACGCGCGGACGGAACTCGAAAGGACGGGCGTTTCCGTCGACGCGATCCGGGCGGACCTTTCGAAGGAAGAGGGCGTTCAGCGGCTCTTCTCGAGGATCGCTGCGACAAGCCGTCCAGTCGACCTGCTCGCCCTGAACGCCGGCGTGGGAGCGGGTGGCGCCTTCGCGACCGACACCGACCTGCAGCGGGAACTGGAGATCGTCGACCTCAACGTGAGGTCGGTCGTCTACCTGACGAAGCTCGTGCTGCCCCGGATGCTCGAGCGCGGCGAAGGGCGGATCCTCCTACCTCTTCGATCGCCTCGACCATGCCCGGTGCCTTCCAGGCCGTGTACAACGCCTCGAAGTCGTTCGTCCAGTCGTTCGGCCTCGCTTTGCAGAACGAACTCAAGGATTCGGACGTCACGGTCACGTTACTGATGCCCGGACCGACCGGCACGGAGTTCTTCGAGCGTGCGGACATGCTCGACACCAAGGTCGGTGCGGACGGCAAGGACGATCCCGCTCAAGTGGCAAGGCAGGGCTTCGAAGCCGCGATGAACGGCGAAGAGCGCGTCATCGGCGGTTCATCGGCTACGGCTTCAGCAGGATCTTGATCGCGCCGTCCTGCTTCTTCTGGAACGTCTCGTACGCACCGGGTGCCTCCGAAAGAGGCAGGCGGTGGGTCGCGAACTGCTCCACGCCGAGCGGGTCGTCGTCGTTCAGCAGCGGGAGGATGTCATCGACCCAGTTCCGGACATTCGCCTGCCCCATCCGCAGCTGGATCTGCTTGTCGAACATGGTCAGCATCGGCAGGGGGTCGGCCATGCCTCCGTAGACGCCGCTGAGTGAGATCGTGCCGCCGCGCCGGACGATGTCGATCGCGCTGAGCAGGGCACCGAGCCGGTCGACTCCCCCCCTCTCCATGAATTTCTCGGCGACTTTGTCCGGCAGCAGGCTGGTGGCGTCATGGGCGAGCTTGCCCACTCCCGAACCATGGGCTTCCATGCCGACCGCGTCGATCACGGAATCCGCGCCGCGGCCGTCGGTCAGGTCCCGGACCGCTTCGCCGACATCGTCGACGTCGTTCAGGTCGATCGTGGTGACGCCGCGGCTTGCGGACCGGGCGATCCGCTCGGGCACCAGGTCCACCCCGATCACCTTTTCGACGCCCCTCTGCAGGGCCACCCGGCAGGACATCTCACCGATCGGCCCGAGCCCGAGCACCACGAGGGAGCCGCCTTTCGGCACGTCGGCGTACTCGACCGCCTGCCAAGCGGTGGGCAGGACGTCGGAGAGGAAGAGGAACCGTTCGTCCGACGGCCCCTCGGGGACCTTGATCGGCCCGTAGTCGGCGTGCGGGACTCGCAGGTACTCCGCCTGTCCGCCCGGGATCTGGCCGTAGAGCTTCGTATATCCGAGCAGCGCGGCACCGGACCCCTGTTCTTTGACCTGGGTGGTTTCACACTGGCTCTGGAGCCCGGTGTCGCACATGAAGCAGCTTCCGCAGGAGACGTTGAACGGGATCACCACGCGGTCGCCCGGAGCGATGTCCGTGACGGAGGAGCCCACTTCTTCGACTATGCCCATCGGTTCGTGGCCGAGGATGTCCCCCTCGCCCATGAACGGACCCAGAACCTCGTAGAGGTGGAGGTCCGACCCACAGATCGCGGTCGTGGTGACCTTGATTATCGCGTCCGTCGGTTCCTGGATCTGGGGGTCAGGAACTTCGTCCACGCGGACGTCACGCTTGCCATGCCATGTAACTGCTTTCATCGTGCTGTCCACCTTCCGATTGCGAGGCCGACCACAAACGCGGCGGCAACCAGGGCCAGGGGGTTTTCGGCGAGGCCCTTTCCGGCCCCGGCGACTTCGGGGTTCTGCCGGATGTCGCCGGTCGGTCCGCTGCCGATGTCGCCGGCACTGCCGTCGTATCCACCGGGGCTGGGCGAGGCGTCTCCGGGACCGTCGAGGTTCGCCGTCGCCGAGTCCTTCGCGTCCCCGGCCTTGTCGGCCGCGGTGTCTTTCACGTCATCGAGCTTCTCGGAGACGGCCGCTCTTGCCTCTTTGACCTTGGCCGTTGCGCTGTCCTTGATCTCTGCGGCCTGGGCCTTGGCTTCTTCGGCCTTCTGCTTGCTCTTCTTCTTGGCCTGCTTCTTGACGTCCGCCTTGTCGGCGACGGCGGCGACGGTGTCGCCGAGGTCCTCGCGGGTATCCGCGATCTCGGCCTCTATCTCCTGCGGATTCCTGTCTTCATCCTTCTTGTCAGCTGTCATCGTGCTGTCCCTTCCTTGACGCTCTGTTTGACTTCGTCTATGTCGCGTTCGGTGCTGTCGATCGCACGTTTGGGAACCGGCGGTGTCCCGGCCTGGACCTTCCTGCGGCCGAAGAGGGCCATCACCCCGGCGATCGCTGCGTAGACCGCAGTCACGATCAACGCGGCGAGCCAGGCATCGAGTGCCGTGGCGAGTGCGAGGATGAAGGTCGCGGTGAGCGCTCCGAGGGCGAGGAACGCAACCAGGCCCGCACCGCCGAACGCTCCGATGCCGGTGCCGACCTGTTTCGCTTTTGCCTCCATCTCGGCTTTGGCGAGCTGGATCTCGAGGCGGGCCAGTTCGTTCGACTGCTCGGTCATCTGTTTGAGCAGGTCGGCCAGCGATCGCTCGTCCGTACCGCCTGTCGTCACTTGCTCATTCACGGGTACCTTCCAGAATCGGATTGCTCTGTCGCCACCCCATTCCCCCCGACCGCGGAGTGCGAAACCGCAAATGAATTCGAGGACCCTGGTCGCGATCGTCAGCGACACCCACATGCCCCGCGGCCCGCGCCGGCTGCCCGACCGCTGCCTCGAGATCTGTTCCGGGGCCGACCTGATCGTCCACGCCGGCGACCTGAGCGAGGTTTCGGTCCTCGGCCAGTTCGAGGCCATCGGCCCGCCCGTTTCAGAGGTTTTCGGCAACGTGGACTCGGCGGAGCTCCGGGACCGCCTGCCGGCGAGGCTGAGTCTCGAGCTGGGGTCGGTCCGGCTCGGGATCGTCCACGACGCGGGCGCGAGAAAGGGCCGGCTGAACCGGATGCGGGCACTCTTCCCGGGCCACGACGCAGTGGTCTTCGGCCACTCGCACCTCCCGCTTCACGAGGCTGATGACGACTTCCAGATCTTCAATCCCGGAAGCCCGACCGAGCGGCGCCATTCGCCGTTCAGATCGATGGGCGTGGCCACGGTTACGGGCAAAACGATTACCTTCGAATTGATCGACCTCGGTACCTGACAGGCGGGTTAGACCCCGGTTCCGGCGGGTAACCCGCTCACGGAATCAGGAACGGAACACCGTGAGAGGGAAGCATGGAATCGAAGCAAGGTGGCCGTGGGGGGCGCGCCGTTCACAAACGTCGTTTCAGTGACCGTCGCGACGGAGACGGCAGGCCCTCCGTGTTTCGCGGCGGCTCGAGGAACGACCTCGACCTCGTCGTCGAGACCATGCAGGACCACCCGCGTGACGGCAGGCCCGACCCGGCCGGCGTTCCACCCGCCGAACGGAAACTCGCGGAGATAATCGCCTTTTCGCGGCTGGCGGCTGACGCCGCGGAGAGAACGTCCGCGCTCCTGGTCGCTTCACCCACGCTCGAGCTCCTCGATGAGGTCCGCGAGGAGACCGAGCAGATCAAGGGGCGCTGCATCCGCCTCGCTGATTCTCTCGAGGGCCGTGAACGGATCCGGGAACTCAGCTACGCCGCTTACGAAGATGGGACCGGGACCCTCAACGGATTCCTGCGTCCGGGCTTCTCCGCGATCGAGGGACTCGACTACATCGCGATGGCCAAGGCGGAGATGATCGGGCACTGGGTGATGCTCGAAAACCTCGACTCCGCGCCCGAGTTCAAGGAACTCGCCCGGTGGGCCCTTCCCCGGCTGCGTCAGCAACTGCAGAATGTGGCCGGCGCTGCCGCCGGCTTCGACCGGCGGAAGGGCAGGCCGGTCAACCTCGACTGACCGGTTTCAGATCCGCCACATCGACATAGGTGGATCCTTGCGTGACACCTTGTGCGCGCCGGCCGCCCGATTGCTGAACCTGGCGATTCGGCCGACCCTCGAGGAAGAAGTCATGCGGCCCACTCCAGAACCTGCTCCTGCTCCGGGTCGAGGAACCTGGTCGCGACGCCGCGGGCGGCTGCTTCTTCCTCGAATGCCGGACCCGGATCGTCGGCCTGTTCGTAGAGGCCTTCGACGTGGATCTCGTCGAAATGGATCGGTACGGCGAGCTCCGCTCCCAGGATCTCCGCTGCCGCCGCCGCTCCCACGGGATCGAGCGCCGCGGGATACGGGCTCGGCGGCTGCCGGTGGGGGAAGCTGCACATCGGTCCGTTGACCGGCAGGAAGACCGTGTCGAAAGGCTTGAACCTCGACGCGATCGGCCAGAGCCCTCCGTGGAAGGTGGTGTCGCCCCCGTGGAAGATGCGTCGTCCTCCCGCCTCCACCACCCACGAGACCTGCGGGTCGCCGAAACCGTCGACCGCCGGCACCGCCGTGACGG
The DNA here is from genome assembly GCA_051305975.1 of Solirubrobacterales bacterium. GTDB lineage: Bacteria > Actinomycetota > Thermoleophilia > Solirubrobacterales > 70-9 > 67-14. The sequence continues at coordinate 3,434 of JBPPMI010000008.1, read as the reverse complement.
TGAACGGTCCGTGCTCGACCGTCTCCCAGTTCCCGACGGTCCGCACGTCCCCGTCGAGCTCGGCGAACTGGGCCTCCGCCACCGCGGTCATGGCCCGGTCGAGGTCGTCGCCGGGCGCCGGGCCCGGACGGAGAACCGGTCCCCCCGGTTTCAGGACCCGGCCGATCGCCGGCACGTCGGCGTGGTCGGCGTGGAGGTGGGTGACCAGGGCGAGGTCGACCGGGCCGCCTGGAGGAAGCAGCGGCCCGGACACCTCCTTGATGAAAGGAGCCATTGCGGTGCGGTTCTCGAAGAGGTCGATGACCAGCCTGTGGCCCTCGCACTTCAGTTCGATGCCCGCCCAGCCCAGACGGCGAAGCTCAGGTTCATTCTCCATGCCGGGATTAATAGCATACGATCGTTCGCTTATGTACGACCGTTCGCTATTATGCCCTCATGAGCCCCCGAGCTTCCGCAACTGCTGCCGCCGTGACCCGCGAAGGGATCGTCAAGGCCTCCGTGGCCACCGCCTCGCGGGAAGGTCTCGAAGCCGTGACCATCGGCCGGCTCGCCCAGCGCCTCGACATGAGCAAGGCCGGGGTGATCGGACCATTCGGCTCGAAGGAGGAACTCCAGCTCGAAACGTTCCGGGCGGCGGTCGCGATGTTCACCCGCGACGTCTGGGACCCGGCGTCAGGGGCCGAGCCGGGTCTCCCCCGCCTCCGGGCGATCTGCGACTGCTGGATCGACCATCTAGCCGGCGACACCTTCCCGGGGGGATGCTTCCTCACCCAGGCCGCGGCCGAGTTCGACGGGCGCCCGGGACGGGTGCGGACCGAAGTCGAAGACGCGTCCCGGTTGTGGGAGCGGGTCCTGGCGGCAGAGGCATGGACGGCCGTGAAGAACGGTGACCTTCCGGAGGACACCGACCCCGGCCAGGTCGCCTTCGAACTCGACGCGATCGCCCAGGGCACCAACCAGGCGCTTCAGCTCCGGGGCGAGAAGAACGCAGCCGACCGCGGACGCCGCGCGATGTACCGGGTCCTCGGCCTTACGGTGGACCCAAACCGATGCCGGATCGATTTACCGTCTGACTGACGGTAGAGCGATCCGGCGAGGTTTCAGGTGCCGAACCAGCGGGTCCGGCGGCTGGTGCCGAAGTGCTCCTTTTCCCCGACGAGTTCTTCCGACGGCGCCCTGAAGACTCCGGTCCTCTCCGGGCCGGAGAGGAAGTCGATGTCGACCCGGCCGACCCGGCCCTTGCCGAACTCGATGTAACACGAGCCCTGCCCCGAATGGGGCGCCGGAGGGTCGCCTTCGCCGAACTCGTTGATCAGTGCCTCGGCGACCACCTTCGCAGCGCCTTCGGCGAAGACCCCGGCCTTGGGGACTCCCGCGGTGGCGACGTCACCGACTGCGTACACCCCGGGATAACGGGTCTCGAGCGTGGCGGTGTCGACCGGGATGTAACCCTCCTCGCTCATGCCGCTTTCGATCACCACATCGGGGGCCCGGTGCTTCGGAACGCCGAGGAACAGGTCGAACGGCAGTTCCTGGCCATCGTCCAGCACGGCCACCTTCCGGTCGCCGTCGAGGGAGGCGATCCGGCGGTCGGCGACGAGGTTGATGTCCCGTGCGGCGAACTCCTCCGTCAGAGCAGCGGAAGTCTCGGGTGACGGTGGAACCGGGGACCCGAACGGGATCACGAAGGTGATGGTGCAGTCGTCGCGCACCCCCCTGTCCACCAGTTCGTCGTGGAGCAGCAGCGCGCACTCGCTCGGCGCAGGCGGACACTTGAAGGGAGCGCCACAGACTCCGATGATCGCGTTCCCCCGGCTGAACCCGGGGATGATCCCGGCCAGTTCTGCGGCTCCGGCCACCGAATAGAACTCGTTGCCGGCCTCGGCCAGTCCCGGCGTCGCGTCGAAGTCGTAGTCGGCACCGAGGGCCACGACCAGGAAGTCGGCTTCGTGGACGCCTGCGTCGGTGGTGACCCTTTTCGCCTCGGGGTCGATCGCCGTGATCGTTTCTTTGACGACCCGGACGCCCGGTTTGGCGATGTCGCTGTAGGCCAGGCGGACCTCCTCCACCGGGGAGTTGCCGAACATCAAGTCCAGCTTCGAGAACCCGAACACGAAGGAGTCGTTGTGGTCGATCAGGGTGACTTCGACGGCGTCGCCGAGAGTCTCCGACAGCATGGTGCTGAGTTCGAGCCCGCCGAACCCGGCGCCGAGGATGACTACGCGTTTTTTCATGAAGGGGAGCCTAACGGGGAACTAAGTGCGGGGACCGTTGTTGAAGCGAGGCGAACCGAGTCGAGGAAGTCCGCGGTCTCCGCATGGGTCTGGTCGGGCAGCTCGAGCTGCGGCACGTGGCCACAGTCGAGTTCGAGGTGGCGCGCCGAATCGAGAACCCGCTCGACGTGGACCCGGAATCCGATCGGGACCAGCTGGTCCTCCCTGCCCCAGACGAACAGTGCCGGGGGCTCGAGGCCGGCGAGGCGCGTCCACAACCCGGCCTCGCCGTGGGGTTCATCGAGGTAGATGTTCCGGAGCGCCTTGTAGAAAGCGACCCGGCCGCGGGGTTTCAGATAAGCCCGGAGGAACTCGTCGACCCCGGCCGCGGCCCAGCCGTCCTTGCCGCCCGGCACCACGGTGCGCACGAACGGTTCGGCGAGCACCCGGGGGGTCGGCTGCAGCAGGCCGAGGTTCGGCAGCGACGACTGGAACAGCCAACGCCAGCGACGGTCCCTGAGCCACGCGAGCGCCGGGGTGTAGAGGCTGAGGCTGTCGACCCGCTCCGGGTAGAGCAGTCCGGTCTCGATCGCTACCCGCCCGCCCATGCTGTTGCCGATCAGGTGGGCAGAATCCAGGCCGAGCTCGTCCATCAGGGCGAGGACGACCCGCGAGAAGTACGGAGCGTCGTAAGGGACGTCGAGCGGCTTGGCCGAATCGCCGAAACCCGGGAAGTCGACCACGATCACCCGGCGGTCCTCCGCCAGCGCCGCGAGGGTCGTCATGAAAGAAGCCTTGGTGCCTCCCAGGCCATGGAGGCAGACCACGGGATCGCCCTCCCCGGCCGAGGCGACCGACAGCGTGCCTTCATTGGTCTCGACCGATTCGAAGTCGAGCCGCCGCGGCTCGTCCATCCCGCTCGTGGCAGCGAGGAACCCGATGCCGAGGTGGAGATTCCGCCGGACCCGCAGCCGGCCGGCCTTGAAGGCGTCCATCCCGGCCTCGAGGTCCTCCGCTATCCGCCGCCAGGTCTCGGGGTCGGCGCTGACGAGCGCGTCTTCGTCATCCCCGTCGGCGGGTCGCAGCGTCGCTACACCGTTCTCGATCACCGCGTTCCAGGCAAAGCCGCCGCCGACCCCGATCCGGATGACGGCCGATCCTCCGGGCAGGTCGATCACGTCAGGGTCGTACCGCGAAACCAGGGTGGCCAGTGCTTCCGGC
>JBPPMI010000007.1:0-3691 GCA_051305975.1 Solirubrobacterales bacterium | reverse complement strand
CGATTCCGCGAAAGGCTTCAGCGAACAGCTGGGCCTTTTCGCTTTTCGGACGAGCTTGATCGAATACCTCTTTAGCCATTGAGACAATCCTCTCCTACCACAGGGGTTATGGAAAGCTATTTCGCCTCGTCGGACGGAAAACCTGCCGCAAATTACGGGTTTCTCCGGGCGACTGGCTTCGTCAGTACCGCCGAAATCCCCAACTCACGTGCCGATACGGCACTATCGCTGGGAATTTCGACGGAAATCCTTGCCAGGTCATCCCGGAGAAACCCGTAATTAGGACCTTGGAAAACCGGTAAATTTGGCTGATTGCGAGCCAAATGACTGGCCTCGAGGGTGCCGGCTTGACTCGTTCTCTACACTGAATGTATGAAGGCAGATATCCATCCCGAATACACTCTGGCCAACGTTCACTGTTCGTGTGGCAACCAGTTCTACACGCGGTCGACCAAGTCAGATCTCCACGTGGAACTCTGCTCCGCCTGCCATCCGTTCTACACCGGTAAGCAGAAGCTCGTAGACACCGGTGGACGCGTCGAGCGCTTCCAGCGCCGTGCCGCCAAGCGGGCCAAGGCTGCCGCCGGCCAGGAGTAATCCTCCGGCCGGGGAAGTCCCCGGCCACCCGAACGGTAAGCACAGCACCGTCGCCGACGCGAGGTTGATGCCTGACGGAGCACTGGTCGCGAAACGTGATGCCTCTGTAGGCGGACAGGCCGTGCTCGAAGGCGTGATGATGCGCGGCGTGACCACGTGGGCAGTCGCCGTACGGAAACCCGACGGCGAGATCGAGGTGACAACGGAGCAGATCGAGCCCTGGGCTCGCAAGCACCGCGTTCTCCGCTGGCCGGTCATTCGCGGCATCGTCGCCCTCGGTGAGTCGCTCAAGATCGGGTTCACGGCCCTCGGTATCTCGGCCGACGCGCAATTGCCGGAGACCGACGGGGAGAAAGAGGAGATCGGCGGGTTCGCCTGGATGATGACGATCGCCCTGTCCCTCGCCCTGGCGATCGGGCTGTTCTTCGTGATCCCGGTCGGCCTGACCAGCCTGTTTCGCGACCAGCTCGGGTCCGCCGTGATCTTCTGGCTGGTCGAAGGAATCCTCCGCACCGTGATCTTCATCGGGTACATCGTCCTGATCAGCCGAGTAAAGGACCTCCGGAGGGTCTTCGAGTACCACGGGGCAGAGCACAAGACGATCTCCTGTTACGAAGCCGAAGACGAGCTGGTCCCTTCCCGGGCGAAGCTCTACTCGCGGCTTCACCCGCGGTGCGGCACCAGCTTCCTCCTGATCGTGATGGTCCTCGCGATCTTCGTCTTTGCCCCGATCGGCCTGCCCGCCTGGTACTGGCTGCTCACCTCCCGGATCCTCGGCGTGCCGCTGATCGCGGGCCTGTCCTACGAAGTGATCCGCTGGGCGGGCCGCAATCGCGACAAGGGATGGGTGCGCGTGATCATGTGGCCGGGCCTGATGCTCCAGAACCTGACCACCCGCGACCCCGACGAGAGCCAGCTCGAGGTCGCGATCGCTTCCCTGGACGCGGTGCTCGAAATCGAGAAGCCCGAAGACGACGCTTCCCTCGAGCCGATCGAAATCGTGGCCTGAGCCCCATTACGTCACACTGACTCGAGTGATACGGAAACTGGCTGAACAGATCGAGCAGCGCTTCGCCGAGCTCGAGCGGGACATGAGTGATCCGGAGGTGATCAACGACCGCGAGCGGTATGCGGAAGTCGGTCGTGAATACCGGCAGATCGCCCCTGCCTACAAGCTGGTCACCGAGTACAACACGCTCGCCGACGACCTCGAAGGCGCGAAGGAGCTGATTGACGAGGCCGGCGACGACGAAGAACTCCAGAAGGTCGTAAATGAAGCCCCGGCTCGCATGGCCGAACTCGACGAGGCGATCCGGCTGGCAATGGTCGACAGCGACCCCAACGACGACAAGAACGTAATCGTCGAGATCCGGGCCGGCACCGGCGGCGACGAAGCCGCCCTGTTCGCCGGAGACCTCTTCAAGATGCTCACCCGCTACGCCGGTGAACGCGGCTTCACGTACGAAGTCCTCTCACAGTCCTCGGCCGAGCAGGGTGGCTTCAAGGATGTGACGATTGCCGTCAAAGGTGACGCCGCCTACTCGGTCTTCAAGTACGAAGGCGGGACCCACCGGGTTCAGCGGGTGCCCGAGACCGAGTCGCAGGGGCGGATCCACACCTCGACCGCGACCGTGGCGGTGCTTCCGGAAGCCGAAGAGGTCGAAGTCCAGATCGACCAGAATGATCTACAGATCGATGTCTACCGCTCATCCGGGCCAGGTGGTCAGTCGGTCAACACCACTGATTCCGCGGTTCGGATAACCCATAAACCGACGGGAGTCGTGGTGTCAATGCAGGACGAGAAGTCCCAACTCCAGAACCGGGAGAAAGCCATGCGCGTCCTCCGGGCCAGGATCTACGAACGTCAGCTCGCCGAGCAGCACGCCGAGATCGCCTCCGAACGGAAGGCCCAGGTAGGCACCGGGCAGCGCTCGGAGAAGATCCGCACCTACAACTATCCGCAGGGCCGGGTGACCGACCACCGCATCAAGTACACGTCGCATGACCTCGACGGTGTCCTCAGCGGGTCGCTGAACGAATTCACCGACGCCCTCGCGGGCGAAGAGAAGCGACAGCTCCTCGAAGCGCAGGCAATCTGATGGCCGACGCACCGATCAGCGAAGGAGCAGCCCAGGGCGAAGCCCTAAGCTCAGCCGTCGAGTCGTTCAAGGCGGCGGGAATACAGATGCCGCGCCTCGACGCCGAGGTCCTGCTTTCAGGGGTCACGGGCCGCGATCGCGCGAACCTGATCTCGGAACCTGACACCGCGCTCACTCCGGCCCAGTCGAGGTCTTTCGCGACCGCCGTCCGCCGGCGACTCCGCCGCGAGCCCGTGGCCTACATCCTCGGTTCTAAGGGCTTCCGCTACATCGACCTGATCGTGGACCCCAGGGTGCTGGTCCCGCGGCCCGAGTCCGAGATGCTGGTCGAACTGGCGCTCGAGCTGAAGCCGAAGACCATGCTTGAGATCGGCACCGGGTCGGGCAACATCGCTCTCGCCGTCGCCGACGAGATCCCCGGTTGCGAAGTCGTCGCTACCGACATCTCGCCGGAGGCGATCGCGGTGGCCAGCGCCAACGCGGTCAACCTCGAGCTCGACGACCGGGTGGAGTTCGAGGTCGGGTCGCTGCCCGACGGCGGCACGTTCGACCTGATCCTGGCCAACCTCCCGTACGTCGCCCACGGTGCCGGCCTTCCGCCCGAAGTCCGGAGCTGGGAACCCGAGGTTGCCGTCTTCGGGGGCAAGTCCGGGTACGAGACCTTCGAAGAGGTCCTGGGTGCACTGCCCGGGAGCGGAATCGATTGCGGCACGATCGGCCTCGAAATCGGTCACGGGATGGGCGAAGTCGTCAGCGAGCTCGTCGAGAAAGCGGGATTCCCCGAAGTGACCCTCTGGCCGGACCTCGCTGGCATCGGCCGGGTCGTCGTCGGCAAAGGGCGCACGCAGGCCTGACGGAGCATCGTCTGCAGTCCGGTTTACGAATCGGAGCTCCGGGAAAGTAAGTCGCAAGACGGGCAGGGTGGCAACAGTGCCTGACCCTCAGCGGCCGAAAAATGTTCGACACCCAGACTCAAACAGAGATCGAATTCGCTC
>JBPPMI010000006.1:0-2981 GCA_051305975.1 Solirubrobacterales bacterium | reverse complement strand
GGGGCCTTCGAAGAATCGAGCCGCAGCGAGATGCTGGACCGGGGGGTCTCGAAGGAGGATGGCGTCGACGAGATCCAGGACTTCATCCAGGAAGGGGTCGAGGACGCCACCGAGGCCGTGACCCGCATGATCGCGGGCATCCTCACCCACGATCCCGAGACCTGCCCCAATCACTTCGACCACCCGGCGGTGCCCGACCGGGTCTGGGAAGAAGAGGCGTTCGGCAAATGAAACCGACCTCGCAGCAACAGGCGGTGATCGACAGCACCGAGACCGAGATCCTGGTCGAGGCCGGCGCCGGCTCCGGAAAGACCACGACCACGGTCGGCCGGTACGTCAGGCTGATCGCAGACGGCCTCGATCCGGGCAAGATCCTGGTCTTCACATTCACCGACAAAGCCGCGGGCGAGCTTCGGGAACGTGTTCGCGGGGCCCGGGTCGACCAGGCGGCCGAGGCAGGCGATCCCAACCCGGAAGCCGTGTCCATGAGTTCCTCGTGGATCGGGACCTTCCACTCGATCTGCACCAGGATCCTTCGTGCCTATCCCGTCGAGTCCGGGGTGGATCCCCGCTACGCGGTCCTCGAGACGACCGCGAGCGAGACACTCAAGCAGGACGCCTTCAACGAAGCAGTACGGAAGTTCCGGGATGCCGACCCGGAGGGCCGCGACGAGTTCCTCGCCACCTACCAGCTATACCGGCTGAGGGACACGATCTCATACGCATTCGAGCAGCTGCGTTCGCGCGGCATGGAACGGCCGGCCCTGCCCCGGTTCGAGAGGACGCCGCGGCCTGCCGAAGGGCTCAGTCGGCTCTACCTGGCAGCCGTCGCGGCGCAGGAGACGGGTGTGAGCAAGGGTCAACTGCCGAAAATCGAGGCCGCGATCGGACTGCTCGGCGACCACATCGGCGAAGTCACGCACGACGACCTCGCCCCGCTGGGATTCTCGAGCAGCAAGGATGGCGTTTCGCAGTACTGCGAGATCTTCAGGGAGGTAGTTCCCGCGCTCCTCACCCACGAGGTGGGCGACGACTGGCGGGAGTTCATGGGAGCGCTCCTCGGGGACTACGGCGAGGTCTACTCGCGGCTCAAGCGGCTCCGCTCCGCCCTCGACTACGAAGACCTCCAGCTCATGACCCTGCGCCTGCTTCGCGATCATCCCGAGATCCGCGAGAGCTACCGGCAGCGTTTCGACGAGATCATGGTCGACGAATTCCAGGACACGAACCAGCTCCAGCTCGACCTGATCAGCGAACTCCAGGGTGAAGACACGACGCTGATCACCGTCGGGGACGAGATGCAGTCGATCTACGGATTCCGCCACGCCGACGTCGAGCTGTTCCGCGCCCGGCGGGACGATCCGCGGGTCACTTCGTACCCGCTGTCGGAGAACTTCCGCTCGCAGAAGTCCGTGATCGAGACTATCAACCGGGTCGGGAACGAGCTCGACCGGCAGGTCACGAAACGCGAGGGCGAGACCCGCGAGGGCCGCCATGTCTTCGCCGAGCTCACGCCGGGCCTGCCCGAGGAGGGCGGGTCGTCGAACAGTCTGATGCTCACCGCTCACGACGGGTGGAAGGAACTCGACCTCGGTCCGCTCGCCCCGCCGATTCCGGCCGAGGAGAAGATCGGCAAGGAGCAGGACCACTTCAACCAGGCCGAGGCACTGCTGGTCGCGCACCGGCTGAGGAAGCTGGTCGACGACCCTTCGAACGACATCGGCCAGGGTGACATCACCATCCTGCTGCGCGCCAAGACCCGCACCGACATCTACGTGTCGGCACTGGGACAGGTCGGCCTGACTCCCTACGTCGTCGCCGGGTCCGGTTTCTGGAAGAAGCCGGAAGCGATCGAGCTGGTCTCGCTGCTCTCGACGATCGCGAATCCGCTCGACGAGAACCACCTCCTCGGCGCACTCACTTCCCCGGCCTGCGCCGTCAGCACCGACGCACTCTGGCTGATCCGGAAGGCCTCACCGAAGTACGGCCTCCTCTGGCCGACCATAAGGGCCCTGGCGGAGCCCGGGACCTTGGTCCCGGACGGCACCGATGAAGAAAGGCTTGCCCTGGTTCCGCAGGTGGACCGTGACCGGCTGAAGGGGTTCGTCAATACCATCGACCTCATCCGCGGACGAATGGCCGCCCTGCCTCTCGACGAGCTGACCGAACTCGCCGTGACGGAAACGGGCTACGACCTCGCGATCCTCCACCGCGACGACACCGGGAACGGCCTGGCGAACGTGCGCCGCGTGGAATCACTGGCCCGCGAGTTCGAGTCGGCGAACGGGCGAAATCTGCGCGCCTTCCTCGACTGGATCGCCCTGAGCGAGGAACTCGACTCGGAGGCATCGGTCGCGACGGCCGACGAGAACAGCGATGTCGTCCGGCTGATGACGGTCCACGCTGCGAAAGGGCTCGAGTTCAAGGTCACGTGCGTCCCCGACCTGAGCCGCGCCAACACGAACCGCCATGACACCCATCTCCGGTTCGGCCGGTCCGCACCAGGAGACCCGGCCGACTTCCCCGTCGGCCTTCGGGTGCCGCGGATAGCCGGCGGGACTGTGGACCTGTACGAATGGGACGAACTGACGGCGCGGGCGAAGAGGAGCACCGAAGACGAAGAGCTGCGCCTGCTCCACGTCGCTCTCACTCGCGCGGAGCGCCACCTGGTGATGAGTGGAGTGATCCCGGCCAAGTGGCCGGACAATCTGACGAAGCAAGACGTGCCGACCGAGTCGACCCCGATGATCACGCGGATCTCGTACGCCTTCGACCTCGACCCCGTGGACCCGGAAGCGTGGACCGTCGAGATTCCGGGCACCGAGCCGGAAGAGGCAGCGATCGCCGTCGTCCCCAACCTGCCCGGCCCGGACCGGGCGGCGATGCTCGCCGGTGACGGCGAACGCCTCCTGGTGCCGACCCGGGTGGCAACGGGCCGGCCGCCGCTTGGCAGGCCCGACACCACGGTGCATCCGGACGTA
>JBPPMI010000005.1:0-4372 GCA_051305975.1 Solirubrobacterales bacterium | reverse complement strand
AATGGAGATTGGTGTCAACGAATGCAACGAGCGCCTGGACGAACTGCTCGCCCGGAAGCAGCTCGGCGAGGACTGATATGTCACTTCCGGCGAGGGGACTCAACTAGGCTGGGTGCGTTTCCTATACCTATGACGTAGGAAACGCACCCATTCTTGGTTGGGGCCCTCGTTGGGCTAGAGGGTCGCGCACTCCTTCTTAGCCGGTGTCCTTTCGACGTCGCCGAGTGCCTGGGGCTGGTCGCCCGATTCGTAGCCGATCTGCCACCGGGCGCCGTTCCGGGCGACGCTCTGGACGAACGAGCCTCCGGGAATCTTCGCTTCGATGATCGCCGTGAACTTCTTCGGGCCCTTGACCTTCGCCCCGTAGACCTTCCAGCCGAGCTTGTTCACGTTGCCGGCGAAGCCGGTGTCGTAGCCGTCCTGTGACTTGCCGTTTGCGCAGTAGATCGTGTCGACTTCCACGTAGTCAGAGCGGAAGCCGTGGAAGATCGAGTCCTTCACCTGGCGGTAGACGAGCGCATCGGCCTTGCACTGCTTGAACTGGCGGGCCGCGGTGCGCTTCTTCGCCCCCGTCGAGGTCCTTTTCTTCTTCGCGAACTTGCCACAGGTCGGCTGGGTGACCTTGGCACCTGCCATTCCGGGCGCGATGCCGGATACGGCGATCGCGAGCGCGAGGGACGCGGCAAAGGCGAAAGCGAGGACGACGGGCACGGGGCGACGCTGGCTCTGAAGTTTCATTGCACGCGAGCGTATTCGACCTCCGTGTTAGTGGCATTTGGTCCTTGACGGCCGGGTACGCTTCTTCGATCCGACCCGTCGGGACTGGAGTGAGTCTGTTCGATCGAGTGAAAAATCTGATGGTTGCGTGCCTGGCGACGGGAGTGTTCCTGGTCGCCGGCCAAGAGGCGGATGATGCCGCCGCGAGCGGGTTCTACAAGGCAGGCGAGTCGGTCAGGGATCGGCCGATCGTGGCGAAGGTGCTTGGTGAGACAAACGCCCCGTTCAAGGTTCTGGTCGTCGGTGCGATCCACGGTGACGAGACCCAGGGAGTGCGTGTCGTGAAGCGCCTCCGGAACGGTGCGAAGGGTGTGGCGTTCTGGACGGTCAGGACGGCCAATCCGGACGGTGTCGCCCGCGGCACCCGCAAGAACGCACGCGGGGTGGACCTCAACCGGAACTTCCCGTATCGCTTCGACCCGGCCCTCGACGGTGGCTACAACTCCGGCCCTGGGCCCGCCTCGGAACCCGAGACCCGGGCTGTCATGAGGCTCGCCCGACGCGTCGACTTCGACCTCGCGATCTGGTACCACCAGCCCTGGGGGCGGACCCACGTGCCGTGCGGCAAGGACCGCCGCTGGGCGACGATCTACGCACGACTCTCACTCCTGGGGCCCGGCGGCGGATGCGACCGGACCGTCTACCCCGGAAGCGCAGTCTCATGGCAGCACCAGGAGTTCGGAACGACCGCCTTCGTGGTTGAGTTAACCGCTGGCGTTCAGTCAAAAGGAACTATCAAGCACCACGCCAGAGCAGTGGTCCGCCTAGCGAAGCGCATGCGCTGAGAAGAGTCCGCGAGACCACGAAAGTCCGGCATTATCGGGGACTTTCGTGGTTTCGCAGGCTATCCGCCTAACCGGTCGTGGGATCATCTCTTGATGGCGGCTGAACCGAAGACGGGTCTGAGCTACGACCCGCGTTGCCTCGCCCACGACAACGGCTCGATGGTCGTCGACGAGAAGGCGGCTGGCTGGATCGATGTCGATCATGCAGAGAACGGCGACCGCATCGCCCGGGCCCACCAGGTGCTCGAGGCGTCAGGGGTGGCCGCCAAGCTCGAGACGATCACGAGCCGGTTCGCGACCGACCAGGAACTCGACATGGTCCACACCGATGCCCACACCGTCCGGATCCGGGAGGCCTGCGGCAGGGACGAGCTGCAGTGGGTCGGCCCCGAAGCAAGGGCGAGCAAGGGCTCCTTGGCCCCGGCGATGATCGCGGCGGGATCGGCGCTCGCCTGTGTCACCTGGTCGGTCGAGTGCGGCGCCCCTTCCTACTCGCTTTCACGACCGCCCGGCCACCACGCGTCGGCCGACCGGGCGATGGGCTTCTGCCTCTTCAACACCGCGGCGCTCGCGGCCCGGCACGCGCAGACGAGCCACGGCCTCCGCCGCGTCGCGATCCTCGACTGGGACGTCCACCACGGCAACGGAACCCAGGACGTCTTCTACGAGGACCCCGATGTGCTCTTCATCTCGATCCACCAGGACCGCCTGTACCCCGCGGACATGGGAGCTGTGACCGAACGCGGGGCCGGCGAGGGGGAGGGAGCGAACGTCAACATCCCGATGCCGGCCGGGAGCGGTGACGCCGGCTACGTTGCGGCGATCAACGAGATAGTCCTGCCGGAGCTCGACGCCTTCGGGCCCAGCCTCCTGCTCCTCTCGAGCGGCCAGGACGCGGCGGCTTCGGATCCGCTCGGACGGATGAGCGTCACCACCGAGGGCTTCCGTGAGATGACTCGTCTCGTTACCGCCTTCGCGGATCAGCAATGCCACAGCCGTATCGTCGGCATCCAGGAGGGCGGATACAGCCTCGACCACATGCCCTTCTGCGCACTCGCGACGATCGAGGCGATGGCGGGACTCGACCCGTCCCTCGACCGGGACCCGATCGAGATGGACGTGCCGGCGAAGATCCAGCCGGCCGAAATCGAAGCGATCCGGCGGGCCCTGAATCACCAGCTCTGAGTTGCCTGATTGTCGAGGAGTTAGGATGCCGGACCCGGTCGTCTTGGTCGTACTTAGCCCCGACCCCGCATACTTCCGCGCCTTTCGTCGAAGCTCTCGAGCGGAACCGGGTGGAGGTCGACGCAAAGACGACTGCCCCGAATGACACCCGGACTGCCTTCCTTCAGCCAGGTCGCCAAGAGCCCGCAAGTCGCGGAGCTGATGTCACCTCCGGTCTCCGAGTTCGCAAGCTGATCCTCAAGGTCAGCCACAACGTCGGCTCGAACATGGCGCCCTACCGGCGAGGAGAACCATTTCCCCCTAGGAGCAGTTCCGGACCGCGCTGGCGATCAGGGCGGAGATCGCCAGCAGTCCCACCAGTTCCTTCTGGGCGCAGTCGGACACCTTCTTCGAGACCTTCCTCTTGTCGATGACCTCGCGCATCTAACTAATGTGTTATATAACTGTCCAGTTATATGCCAACCGATCAACTTGACCTGACCTTCTCCGCGCTTGCTGATCCCACCCGGCGTTCGATCCTCAGCCGGCTCGCCGAGGGTGAAGCGACCGCTGGTGAACTCGCGAAGCCGTTTCCCGTCAGCCAGCCCGCAATCTCTCGCCACCTCAAGGTGCTCGAGAACGCCGGTTTGATCGTCAGGGATCGCCAGGCCCAGTGGAGGCGCAGCCGAATGAAGGCCGGGCCGCTCGACGAAGCGATGGCCTGGATGCAGTCCCGCAAGCAGACTTGGGAAACACGAATGGACCAGCTCGATGCGCACCTGCGCAACAAAGGAGACCGAGATGACTGAACCGAACGACCGAGCCGCCGGGACAGAGGTGCTGATCACCCGGATCTTCGAGGCGCGGAGAGAAGAGGTGTTCAGAGCCTGGACTGATCCCGAGGAAATCGCCGCCTGGTATGGCCCCGGCCACATGGAGACCCCTCGCGAGCTGGTGAAGATCGACCTCCGGGTCGGCGGAAGGTGGGAACTCACCATGCGCGGCGGTGGAATGGAGGTGGCGATCGGTTACGAAATCGTCGAGCTGGTTGAGCCCGAATTGCTCGTCATGCGATCGGACCCGATGCCGGAGATGGGCATGCCCGACCCGGTCACCATCCGGGTCGAATTCCACGACCACGGCGAGAAGACCCTCATGACCCTGACCGACGGCCCGTACCCGGGTGGCGGCGCCCCCGCGGAAGCGGGCTGGAACAGCGCCTTCGAAGCTCTCGCGGCACGCCTGTCCAGGTAGCCAGTCCGATTGCACCGGAAGGAGGACCCGGCATCGCGGGGAAGATTTCTGTAGCTGCTCAGCCGAGTACCATCCATTGCATGCAGAAGGGGAGTCACATGCCTGTAGCTTCAAACCTGATTTCCAACCGCGGTAAGAACGTGACCGCCGCAGTCGGTGTTCTGCTCGTCGCACTCTTCATCGGACTCGCCGGTGGTGAGAGCGCCCAGGCTGCCCGCGTGAACTGTGGCACCTTCACGGTCCAGCACAACGATCGCATCGGATCTGTCCAGTTCCCCAAGGGCCAGTACAACGTGAGCGCCAACAAGCTGAACTGCAAGCAGTCGATCAAGCTGCTCAAGGAATTCCTGCAGGATCCCGACGGGATCCTCCGTCAGCCGTGGACCGTCAAC
>JBPPMI010000004.1:0-15746 GCA_051305975.1 Solirubrobacterales bacterium | reverse complement strand
CCCAGCCGTTCGCGTAGCAGTACTGATCGACTGCCGCACAGGCACCGATGGTTCCGTTGTCGTAGAACGAGGTGAGGTGAGCTATGGCGTCAGGCGCACGGCGTGGGTAGCCGTGGGGATCTCCGCCGTAGCCCCACTCGGGCCGGGGCGGAACGTTCTCGAGCGGCGGGACTCCGCTGCCCTGACCGCGGTTACCGACGAAGCCCTGGGGGCCACCGTCGTAGTAGACCATGAAGCTTTCGTTCGGTCCGGCCGGGAATCCGGTAGTCGGCGGCAGGGCCTCGTAGTCCATGTCCCACGTCCTCTCCGGCAGCAAGGTCGGAGAGTAGCGCTGGGCGCCGATTGTCCTGGCCTCTACTTCAGCGGCGTAGTTGGTGACCTGGTGGTCGCCGAGCGCCAGCTGGAGCAGGACTTCGTGTGGGTTGGTGTTGGGCAGAGGGTTGTCGGTGAGGTTGTGTGCGTAACCGTTGCCTTCGCCTCGGTCCCACAGGATCTGCATGAGTGAGAGCAGGACCGGTCGCGAGGCGAGATCCGGGTAGTTGGCATACAGCCCGAGGCCCGGGAGCTTGAAGTACTCGTCCGAATCCACCGAGCGGCGGAGCAGGGTCGAATAGTTGATTCCCGGCACCCCGAGAACACCGGCATCGACGTCTGGGTCAAGCGCGGTTAACGCGCCGCCCATGATGCCGCCCTGGCTGATCCCGTAGTAGTAACCACGAGTGTCCAGGCCGTCACTGGTGTCGATGGCCGACCCGGGCGTGGCAAGGGGTGTGGTTCCGTCGAACGTCATGTTGAAAGCAGGCTCGTCCGCAAATCCGTCGGGATGGATCAGAGCCCTCTGGATCATCATGAAGTTGACGAATCCTTGTTGCATCCGGTCGACTGCCTTGTGGAAGTTCGACATGTCACCGAGAGAAGCGATGATCAGGCCGAGGTCCGGTTCGGAGAAGCCGTCCCAGTTCGCCGCGCACCAGGATGAGTTCGTCGTATTGGCGACCTCTTCGGTGGCGTTGATCTGGTTGAGGGTTCCGAGCAAACCGTGACCGTAAGTGCCGGTTCCACCTGGGTGGACCACACCGCCGGCGACGACCGACTTCGGAATCAGGCACCGGAACGGCACCCTGGTCGTGAAGCCGGTATCGGTCTTGACCGATCCATCCGGGTTGAACGTGAACTCGGCTCCAGACGGGCAGCCCTGTTCATCGAGATAGCAAGGTACGTTGTCGAGGTATCCGACCACGGTGCGCTGCGTCGTCGTGTTGTTGGGAACCGGCGACTGGGTCGGATCGTTAGGGTCGTAGTCGCCATTGAACGGATAGTTGTTTCCGCACTGTGGTGTGGAATTGTTCCCGGCATCACAGAAAGCGCTAACGACGATTTCGGGAGAATCAGACCCGGCAGCGATCTTGCGATCCGCGAGGTTGGTGTCTCCGAGTTTCGCGAAGGCATCGTCGCGGATATCCACCGATCGTCCAGTGATGTTCTCTTCCGACGCAACGGTGAATTCCCAAGCCATGTAGATGCTGCTGCGCTCGACTCCAGCCTTGGAGTTGAGGGTGTCGATGACCGAATCCATGTGCTCGCGACGTCCCTCGACAATCGGCTGGTCGGTCTTCAAGTTGTCGCGGTAGACCTCGAATCCGATTGGTGCTTCGATCGGTTCGCTCTCCGCGTTCTTCAGGTTGCGGAAGGCGATGATGTACCTGTGTCCGAACTCGAGGTTCTTGGCCGGGCGGATCAACAGGTTGACCGGGCCGGGATTGCCCGGGTTCATTCCGATTCCGCCAGGTCCGTTGGGGCCGGGGTCGACCGTGGTCGGGTTGGCGTCGAGTTCGGCCCAGATCGCCTGGCGTTCGCCGGTTGCGGCGTCGATCAGAAGAACGGGTTGATCGGCGTCCTTGTAAGCAGAAATGTCGTCGAGCGGAACCAGTCCGGTGTTCGCGAAGGCGGCTGGAGTACTGAGGCCTTTCACCTTCAGTGAAATCAAGCTGCCGGGACTGAATCCGTCACTTTGGTTGATCTCGGTGACCGAGAGGTTTTTCGGATTTGCGTGTCCGGTGTTGACCGGGGTCGAGTCCGGAGCCAGATTCAGCATCTTGCCGGTCGGTGTCGAAGGATCATCCTTCGTGTAGTAGTCGTTCGGGAAAGGCTGCAGGCAAACTGATGTGTCGAGGAAGTCGCAGCTCTCGGGGTTGTCTCCCAGCGGAACTTCCACGGGCACGGGTGGCGAGGGACAGGCTTTGGGATCTTTCGCGAGAGTCTTCTTCCTGGTCGACCTCTTGATTTTCTTGCCGGTCTTGAACTTGCTGTACTTACCAACGACCGTGACCGTCTTCGCGCCGCAGGTCCCGAGCTTGTCACGACCGGTCTGGGTGAGGGAGAGGGAGAACTTCTTCGTCCTGGCCTTGTTGAAACGTACTTCGTTCGTCGAGAAGCGGTTTGAGTTTCCACCCTGGTTGACCTTGACGTACAGGGTAGTCGGTGCCGTCGCCCGAACCTTTAGGTTGATCTTCTTGGCGTTGAGCAGATTGGCTTGATTCTTGGTCTGCACATTGATCGTGACTTTCGCCTTCTTCTTGGCGTCGGCGCTGGCCGTGATCAAAGCCAAAGACATGACGAAAGCCATGAAAAGGGCGAAGGCCATGACCGCGATGCGGCGGACGTCAAAGAGTCCCGAGTGGTGGTTCATTCTCCTGTAAATCTCCCTCTGAATCGGTTGAAGCCGCCCAAGTGGCCCTGGACGGTCGGCAATCACGTGTGACGAAGCCTCACAGATATTAGACCGAATTGACCGGCGAAGTTGCGTTCCTTCGGCAGCGGCCTCTTCAGCGGCCGAGGTCGACCCCGGGTTCGATCGATTCGACGAAGGCCACGATCAGCTCGACGGTCGATTCGACATCGGCGAGGTCGACCATCTCGACCGGTGAATGCATGTAGCGCAGTGGGATCGAG
This sequence comes from Solirubrobacterales bacterium, assembly GCA_051305975.1. Lineage (GTDB taxonomy): Bacteria > Actinomycetota > Thermoleophilia > Solirubrobacterales > 70-9 > 67-14. The sequence continues at coordinate 12,794 of JBPPMI010000004.1, read as the reverse complement.
ACGAGGCCGGTGGGGATGCCACTGCGGGAGATCTGCAGCGAGTCGGCATCGGTGTGGGTCGAGTTGCCACTGGCTCCGACCGAATACGGGATTTCGGCCTTCTCGGCGGCGTCCCGCAACAATTCGTAGACCTTGGGTGAAAGGGTCGAGCCACGGCCGATCACGGGACCGGAGCCGAACGGGTGGCTGCCGACCTCCTTCTCGTTCACCCCTGGGGCGTCGGTCGCGTGGGTCACGTCGATCGCAACCGCGAGGTCGGGCCGGACGGTGAAGGCGGCTGTTCGGGATCCGAACAGCCCGATCTCTTCCTGGACCGCTGCGACTGCGGCGAACCGGGCGCTGGCCTTGTTGTTCTCGTTGACCCGGCGAAGGGCTTCGAGGGCGATGTAGGAACCCAGGCGGTTGTCCATCGAGCGAGAGACCAGACGGCCTCCGGCGACGGGCATCGGTGAAGTTTCGATGACGACCGGGTCGCCTACCGAGACCATCTTCTCGGCGGCTTCCTTGTCTTCGGCTCCGATATCGATGTGCATCTCCTTGAGCTTCACGACCTTCTTCCGCTGCTCGGGGTCGAGCAGGTGGATCGGCAGGCGTCCGGCCACGCCGGGGATCTGGCCTGCGTTGCCGGTGATCGTGACCCGCTGGCCGACCAGGATCTGGGGGTCCCAGCCTCCGATCGGGGCGAAGTAGAGGAAACCCTTGTCGTCGATGTGGGTGATGACCAGGCCGATCTCGTCGATGTGTCCGACCACGGCGACCAGTGGCGCCCCGGAGTCGTCGCCGATCGTGGCGATGCTTCCACCGAGGCCGTCGGTGGCGACCTCGGCGAAGTCGGCGGCTTCCCGCCAGACCGTCGCGGCAGCGAGTTCGTAACCGGAGGGGCCGGGGGTGTTGAGGAGCTTGTCGAGAAGCGGCGGAGTCGTCATGAAGTGATTATGCCGCTCGGCCGACTCGGTCGAACTCCGTATGGCAGACTGGATCCCGTGATTTCCACCAGCGAATTTAAAAACGGATCCCATATCGAGGTCGAAGGCAAGATCATGCGGATCATCGAGTTCCAGCACGTGAAGCCGGGCAAGGGTGGCGCTTTCGTGCGCACCAAGCTGCGTCGAATCGAAGACGGTTCGGTGATCGACAAGACCTTCAGGGCCGGCGAGAAGTTCCGCCCGGTACGAACCGAGTCCCGCAAGATGCAGTACCTCTACGAGTCGGGTGACACTGTCGTCTTCATGGACAACCGCACCTACGACCAGATCGAGATCCCGTCCGACCTGGCCGAGAACGCACTTCGGTGGATCCAGCCGAACGACGAAGTCGAAATCCTCCTGGTCGACGAGCAGCCTTCCGAAGTAGCCGTCGCCAGTTCGATCGAGGCCAAGGTCGTGAAGACCGAGCCCGGGCTCAAAGGCGACACCGCTTCCGGTGGCGGCAGCAAGCCGGCGACGCTCGAGTCTGGCGTCGAGGTCCAGGTCCCGCTCTTCATCAACGAGGGCGAAATGATCAAGGTCAACACGGAGAACGCTGAATACATGTCGCGAGCCTGATCCGGCCCGTGGACATGATCCAGAAAGACTTCGCGCTCGAACCCCGCCCCCGGGGATTCCACCTCGTCACGAAGGAGGTCGAAGCGGCCGTACCGGAGATCAGCGAATTCTCAGCCGGACTGATCCACCTGATGATTCGCCACACCTCGGCTTCGCTCTCGCTCAACGAGAACGCTTCGCCGGACGTCCGCCAGGACCTGCGGAGCTGGATGGACGACGTCGTCCCCGAGGAGTTTCCCTGGACGCATACCCTCGAAGGTGCCGACGACATGCCGGCCCACGCCAAGGCCACCCTCACGGGGTTCGACCTGACCCTGCCGGTCAACGGCGGCAGGCTCCATCTCGGCACGTGGCAGGGCATATATCTGTGTGAGCACCGGGACCACGGAGGACCCCGCTCGATCACCGCGACGGTCTGGGGCAAAAAGGGCTGAGAGAAGACCCCCCTGACGCCCCGGGTCGGTTTTGCCGCCCGCTCGACGGCGAACCCGACCCGGAACTTTGGGGGTCACGGGTTTGACTGGATGGCAGGGCCTCAGGTGGTCGGGTCGTAACCAATATCCTGCGGGGATGCGTCGTTCTCAGCAGCGTCGGGATGCGGTTTTCGCCTGTTACCAGCAGGACGTGACCGACCGTCCCCTCAAAACCCTCCTGTCCGAAGCCCGGCCTTTCACGAAGGAACTGGCCGAAGGGGTGGAGGCGCACCGAGCCGAAATAGACGAGGTCATCAGCGAATACGCCAAGGGCTGGGACATCAGCCGGATCGCGCCTCTCGAGAAGAACATCATGCGGGTGGCCCTCTACGAGATGAATTATCGCGATGACGTGCCCTACGAGGTTGCGATCGATGAAGCGGTGGAGACGGCGAAGAAATACAGCGGCGCCGAGGCCCCGGGTTTCGTCAACGGCATACTCGGTTCCGCGGCCAAGGCGATGAAGGCGGACGTCACGTGAGCCGGCTGGAAGAGATCCGCGACCGGCTCCGTCAGATCACGGTGAGTCTCGAGGACCCGGAAGTACCCGACACCGAAGCCGGAAAGCTCGCGGCCGAAGCGGCCGAGCTGACGGCCGAAGCCGCCCGGGGTGCGGCGGAGGCGGTCGACCGCCTGGAGCAGGACAGGTGAGCTATCCCGACGATCTTCGGGAAGCGGTAGACCAGTACCTGGCAACTATTCACTTTTCGGACGAACGCGCAACCGCGGGACTCGATGAGTCGATGCGGTACTCGCTACTCGCGGGCGGCAAGCGTATCCGCCCGGTGCTCTGCCTGGCGACGGCACGCTCGCTTGGTGACGACATAGAGCCCTATCTCGGCCTCGCGGCATCACTCGAGATGGTCCACACCTACTCGCTGGTCCACGACGACCTGCCCGCAATGGACGACGACGACCTGCGCCGGGGCCAGCCCACCTCGCACGTCAAGTACGGGGAAGCGGTGGCAATTCTCGCGGGCGATGGATTATTCGCCGAAGCCGTCCGACTCATGGCGTCCATCGAGAGCGATCCGGCAAGGGTGCTCGAAGCGGTCCGGCTGCTGGCGAGCGCCACCGGTGTGGAAGGGATGGTCGGCGGGCAATACGTGGACGTGACCGCCACCGACCTCGACCACGACGGCCTCCGCCATCTTCACTCCCTGAAAACCGGTCGGCTGATCCGGGTCAGCGTCGAGACGGCCCTCGCTTACGGCGGGGTACCGGTGGCCGACCGCGCTCCCTACGAGACCTTCGCCGCCGAGCTGGGAATCCTCTTCCAGATAGTCGATGACATCCTCGACGTGACCGGCACCGACGTGGAACTGGGCAAACCACAGGGGAGTGACGAACGACACGGCAAGGTGACATACGTGAGCCTTTATGGTTTGCAGGAGGCGAAGAGCCTCGCCAGCCAGTCCCATGAGCAGGCCCTGTCGGCCCTGGCCGCCGTCGATGGTGAGACCGACTACCTGAGACGCGTTGCCGACTACATCTACTTGAGAGAACAGTGAGTCATATGAGAGATGAGTCTCCGCATCCAGAACTGAATCCCCCTCCGCTGCTCCCGGGAATCGACGGCCCGGCTGACCTCCGCGGGCTCTCCGACGAAGAGCTCGCCCGTGTGGCGGAAGAGGTCCGCACTTACATAATCGACGTGATCGGCGAGATCGGCGGGCACTTCGGCGCCAACCTCGGAACCTGCGAGATCGCCGTCGCCCTCCACAGCGTGCTCGAATCGCCGCGCGACAAGATTCTCTGGGACGTCGGCCACCAGTCGTATCCGCACAAGATCCTCACCGGGCGCCGCGACGAGCTGCCGACGATCCGCCAGTACGAAGGCCTCGCCCCGTTCTGTTCGATCCCCGAGTCGGAGCACGACATCATGGGTGCCGGCCACGCGTCCACGTCGATCTCGTACGGGGTCGGACTGAAGGAAGCGATGCGCAAGGGCATCGGGGAGGACGGCAGGGTCGTCGCCGTGATCGGTGACGGCGCCCTGACCGGCGGTGTCGCCTACGAGGCGATGCATGCAGCAGGCGGCCTCGGAACCCCGATGGTGATCCTGCTGAACGACAACGGCATGTCGATCTCCCCGAACGTCGGCGCCCTGTCCAGCTACTTCCAGCGGGCCCGGCTGAAACCTGCCCTGTTCCACGCCCGCGAGGGAGTGGAGGACAGGCTGACGAAGCTGCCGCTCGGCCTCGGCAAGCGCCTCGAGCGTCTCGGCCCGGAACTCAAGTCGGCGATCAAGGCGTACTGGGCTCCCGGACTGCTTTTCGAGGAGCTCGACCTCGCCTACATGGGCATAATCGACGGGCACGATGTCGGCGCCATGCGCACCGCCCTCAACGAGGCCTTTGCTGCCGATCGTCCCGTCGTTGTCCATGTCCACACCGTCAAAGGCCGTGGTTTCGCCCCGGCCGAAGAAGGCGGGCTCTCGGGCATGGAGACCTGGCACGCCGCAAAGCCGGGTTCGATAGTCGACGGCGCCCCCGCCGAGAAACCGAAGCTCGTCCCGATCCAGGAGTCCGACGCTCCCGCAGCGATCGCTCCCGAGATCCTCGAGAAGCCTCAGCGCAAGTCCGCGCCCCCGCAGTACACGAAGGTCTTCTCCGAGGCGATGGTCAGGGAAGCAACCGACGATTCCAGGGTGATCGGTATCACCGCCGCGATGGCCGGTGGCGCCGGCCTCCAGCAGCTCGCCGACGAACGGCCGCAGCAGTACTACGACGTAGGCATCGCCGAGCAGAACGCCGTGCTGATGGCCAGCGGCATCGCGCTCCAGGGCGGCAAGCCGGTCTGCGCCATCTATTCGACCTTCCTCCAGCGCGCCTACGACCAGATCGTCCACGACGTCTGCCTCCAGCAGCTCGACGTGACCTTTGCGATGGACCGGGCGGGACTGGTCGGTGATGACGGCCCTACCCATCACGGGGTCTTCGACATCGCCTACTTCCGCCCGTTGCCGCACGTCGTCGTGATGGCCCCACGCGACGAGGCGATGCTGGTCCACATGCTTCATACGGCGATCAGCCACGACGGTCCCGCCGCGCTCCGGTATCCCCGTGGCGCCGCCGAAGGTGTCGAAGTGCCGGAAACGCCCGAGGTGATCCCGATCGGCACCGGTGAAACGCTCAGGAACGGTGAACGCATCGCGCTGATCGGCTACGGCAGCGGGGTCGGCATCGCCCTCGGCGCCGCCGACCTGCTCGAGGAGCAGGGCATCAAACCGACGGTCGCCGACGCACGTTTCGTGAAGCCCCTCGACACCGAGATGATCGAGCGCTTGGGCGTAGGGCACGACCTGATCGTCACCGTCGAAGAAGGCGTGCTCCAGGGCGGCTTCGGCTCGGCCGTGCTCGAGCACCTCGAGGACAATTTCCCGAATCCGGGAGGTCGCGCGCGGGTGCTTCGGATCGGCCTGCCCGACCGTTACGTCACCCACGGCAAGCCGGATCTGCTGCTCGACGAGGTCGGCCTGACGGCTGAATCGGTCGCTGGCCGCGTGCTGGGTGCGATCGACTCGTCAGCCGAGCTGACCCGCTGACGGCCCGTGCCTGAACCAGTAGGGAGAACCGGCCAGCGCTACATGCCCGGCCTCGATGGTCTCCGGGCCATCGCGGTCATCGCCGTCATCCTCTACCACCTGAACGTCGGCTGGGCCCCGGGAGGCCTGCTCGGCGTGGGGATCTTCTTCACCCTCAGCGGATACCTGATCACGGACATCCTGCTGGAGGCCTGGACCGGGCGGCGGCTCAAACTGAGCAGTTTCTGGATGGCCCGGGCCCGGCGCCTGCTGCCGGCCCTGTTCTCGATGCTGCTGATCGTCACCGTCTGGGTCTGGATCGGCGATCCCGGGCAGATGGACAACCTTCGGGGGATGGTCCTCTCGTCCACCTTCTTCACCAGCAACTGGTGGGTGATCTTCCAGGACGCCTCGTACTTCGACCGTTTCGGGCCGGTTTCACCCCTCGGCCATCTCTGGTCGCTGGCGATCGAGGAGCAGTTCTACATAATCTGGCCGTTCGTCCTGCTGATCGGCCTGAAGTTCATCCCGCCAGGAGCAGGTGACGCCCGGACCAAGCGCCTGCGGATCCGCCCTCGGCTCGCAGCGGTGACGCTCGGACTGGCTTTCATCTCAGCGGTCCTGATGGCGGTCCTCTACAAGCCGGGTTTCGACATGACCCGGGTGTACGAAGGTACCGACACCAGGGCCTTCGGACTGTTGCTCGGCGCCGCACTGGCCATGGTCTGGCCGAGCCGGCGCCTTGATACCCGGGTGACCGCACAACTTAAGAGGAATCTCGACCTGGTCGGTGCCGGATCCCTGATCATCATCGCGCTCCTGATCTGGCAGACGGACCAGTATTCGTCGTTCCTCTACCGGGGCGGCCTGGTGCTGCTCTCGCTGGCAACGGTGGCCCTGGTCGCGGTGCTGGCCCATCCGGCGGCCCGGCTCGGTCCGATCATCGGCTGCGCGCCACTCCGGTGGATCGGCGTGCGTTCCTACGCGATCTACCTCTGGCAGCTGCCGATCATCGCCCTGACCACCCCGCCGCTCCAGAACGGCTTCAGCCCGGTGCGCGCCACGATCCAGGTCGCCGCGATCTTCGGCATTTCGGCCCTCTCGTGGACCTTCCTCGAGAACCCGATAAGGCAGGGCGCGATCGGCAAGCTGTGGGGCAAGTGGAAGGACGGCTGGCGTCCCGAGTTGCAGTCACGGACGACCGCGGTCGCGGGATTCGTCGCCCTGTTCATGCTGATCACTCTGGCCGGGCTGTTCGGCCTCTCGCCTTCGAAGCCAGTGGCCCCGCTCGCTTACGAATCGACTTCGGCCGATCCGCCCGAGGCGCTGCTGACCGAGGCGCCGCCGGTGGTCACCACGACCAATGGGACCACATCACCTTCTGAACCGTCCGAGCCGACCGACACGACCTGCACCTCGATCGCCTACATCGGTGATTCGACGTCGGTCGGCCTGATCTCCCCGGACTACCTGCCCGACCCGGCCGACCAGCTCGGAGGCAGGTTCGAGGACATCGGCGCGACCGACCAGCACATCGACATCTCGGGTGCCCGTTCGATCTACGAACGGGTGGACGGCCAGCCGAACGCCGAGGATGCCGCCCAGGCGATCAAGGACGGCGGCTTCGACGGCTGCTGGGTCCTCGGCATGGGTACGAACGACACCGCCAACCAGGCGGTCGGATCGACCCTCAACTCGGCCGACCGGATCGAACGAATGATGTCGGTCATCGGCGACGAGCCCGCGCTCTGGATCAACGTGAAGTCACTGGTGCCTTCGGGCCCTTACGCCGATGCCAACATGAAGGAATGGGACGACGCGCTTCTCGATGCCTGTCCGTCCTACTCGAACATGCGGGTGTACGACTGGCGGAACAAGGTCAAGGACGACTGGTTCATCGAGGACGGAATCCACTTCACCTCCGAGGGTTACGAGGCCCGCGCCCAGGCGATCGCCAACGCGGTCACCGAAGCCTTCCCTCCGTGGCAGCTCAGGCGCTACAAGCCGAACTGCCTGGTCCCGGCCTGAGTCCGCGATAACCACAATCCGAGTCGCACAGCGAAACCATCCTTGACTTCCATTGAGCGAAGTGACTCGGATTCCTTAATCAACTTCTCCGACGAGTCGGAGAACTTCGGCGCCGTGGTTCTCCATGAAGGTCGGTCCTACCCCGGAAATCTCGAGGAGTGAGTCTTCGTCGGTCGGTTTGACCGTCGCGATCGCCGTCAGTGTCCGGTTGCTGGCGACGTGGAAAGCGGGCTTGTCACCGGCCGCCTGGAGACGCCACTGGCGGAGGATCTCGTAGATCTCTTCGTCTTCGGGGGCGAGTTCCGGCGGGGGGCCGGATCCCTTCTTGGGGTTCGACCGGGACTTGCGCACGACGAGTGACTCGGGTGCCGGCATCCAGGTCGGCGGATCGCAGACGTCGCAGCAGCGGCCGGTCGGAGCGGTCGCCGAGTTGTCTCCGAAGTGATCGAGCAACTGGCGGCGGCGGCAGGCGTCGGAAAAGCTGAACGCCTCGACGGCGCGGTACGCCCGCCAGCCGCGGTCCTGCGCGACCCGGCAGGCGGCAGGGATGCCGCTCGGGTCGAAGTCCGGTTCGAGGCGGACGAGGAGGCGACTGCCGGGAGCCGGATCGACCGAGAAGACGCCCGCACGTTCGGCGACCGCGAGCCGGGTCCGCTGCTCGTCGTTCCGGGGCGAGTCCATCACTACAGTGCCGTCGCTGTCGCACATTCGACGCACCATCTCCACGTATTCGAGGACGTCTGACGGATCGACCTTGCGGCGCTCGTTGAACCGAACCAGCCGGCCCAGGTCGGAGCGCATCGCGAGGAGGACCGCCCTGGCCGGCAGACCGTCGCGTCCGGCGCGTCCGGCCTCCTGGTAGTAGGCCTCGACGCTCGAGGGGATCGCCCAGTGCCAGACCGACCGCACGTTGGCCTTGTCTATGCCCATACCGAAGGCGTTCGTCGCAACCACGACGTCGGCGTCGCCTTCCATGAACCGGTACTGCGCCGAGGCACGATCGTCCGCCGGCATGCCGGCGTGGTACGAGACCGCGGCGAGTCCGAGTGCCCGCAGGTCGTCCCCGAGTTCTTCGGTGTCCTTCCGGGTACCGGCGTAGACGATCGCCGGGCGGTTCTCGGGGTCCTTCAGGCAGTGTTCGAGCAGGGCCTGCTTGCGGGCCTTGGAGCCCGTGCCTTCGAGTGCGACCGTGTCGAAGCTGAGGTTGGGCCGGTCGAAGCCCGACCGGATCTGTTCCGGGTCGACCATCCCCATGCGCTGCGCGATCTCGTCGGCTACCTGCTGGGTGGCGGTCGCCGTGCAGGCCATGACCGGCGGGCGACCGAGACGTTCAGCCACCCTGGGCAGGCGCAGGTAGTCGGGGCGGAAGTCGTGTCCCCATTCGGAGAGGCAGTGGGCCTCGTCGATCGCGAGCAGGTCCACATTCCGGGTGGCGATCAGGTCGAGGAACCCGGAATTGCCGAAGCGCTCGGGGGAGCAATAGGCGATGCGGGCGGACCCGTCGCGCACGCCTTCGAAAGAGGCCCGTGAGACCTCATCCGACAGGCCCGAAGCGAACATGACCGCCGGATGGCCCTCTTTCTTCAGCCGTCGGACCTGATCGGCCATCAACGCGATGAGCGGGCTCACGACCAGGGTGAGGTCGGTTCCGGCGAGGCCCGGCAGCTGGTAACAGAGACTCTTGCCACCGCCAGTCGGCATCACGATCAGCGAGTCGCGGCCGTCGAGGGCCGCCTGGACCGCCTCCGACTGCCCGGGACGGAACTCGTAGTAACCCATGTGGGCCAGCAGGGAGGACGGGTCGCGGGGACCGTCATACAGGCGGACGGGGACGTGCTCGTCCCGCTCGATCCCTTCGAGTCCCTGAAGGGCCAGCGTCGCCTCGGTTTCATCGTCCAGAAGGGACGGGGGCGGGGCGGCAGGGGCCGGCCGTGAAGAGACGAGTGTTGCGATCCGGGAGGTGTATTCAGCCACCGCTTCCCGGTCGGAAGCAGCAAGCCCGGACCAGGCCCGACGAAGAGCACTCAGGTCAGAGTCGATGGCCGAGTCGCGGACACCGGAAGCAGCCTCGACCTCGAGTTGCGAAGCAAGCAAACCAGCCTGGTCAGGAAAGGAATTCACTGAACCAATGTAGAGATGAGACAGGACGAACAGACGAGGTTTCCCCGCAATTTCAGGCTTTCGTCACGGTCAGTTAAAGGATGAGAGCCCCGCTGGGAAGGCGGGGCTCTCGGGTGTTGCTTAGGGAGGAGAGAGATCAGAGATCTCTTATATGTTTTTGATCAGTGGGAGGTAGGTGGACTCTTCATGCGCTGCGGGCGCTATACCGCGTTGCCGCGGTAAGTGCCAAGTGAGCGGCGCCGAATCCAACCAGGAAGATTGCTGCGATTGCGGGTTCGCCCATGATGCCGGCGAGGATTCCGATCGCGAAAATTGTGATTCCGAGGGCCACGTCGAAGCTCGCCTGAGCTGACACGGCCAGTTTGCGGGTCGATCCGCTGAGGGCGACACCCATCAGCGTCACTCCGAGGAAGAAGGACACGAGACCGACGGCCGGGCTGAAAGTCAGCACGTACGGGCCGATCATCAGGAGCGGCGCGAATGCCAGGACGAGGGCATCGTGGGCTTCGAGTGGGAGGGTTCGCTGGATCATCGTGGTTTCCTGAGCAACAACTTACGGTTGGTAATCGGCCCCGTGTGTGTGAGAGATCACAGAACCGACTCGTGTGCGGTAAGTCATATAAAGGATCCGAGTCACTTCGCTCATCAGAAGATGAGAATGGTTTCGCTGTGCGACTCGGATCTGGCTATCCGTGAGGACCCGCCGGCGTATAGCTTCCACTGATGGCCAAGAAGCGGATACGACTTGACACTGCTCTCACTGAGCGCGGTTTCTTTCCTTCCAGGACCGTTGCCGCGCGCGCGATCCGGGCCGGCCAGGTAAAACTCGGCAGGGATGGAGCGGTTGCCCTCAGGCCGAGCCAGGATGTTGGCCCGGAGCAGGAGATCGAAATCCTCGAAGTGAGGCGGTTCGTATCCCGGGGCGGGATCAAACTGGCCAACGCCCTCGACCTGCTCGATCTCGACGTGACCGGCCTGAAATGCCTCGATGTGGGGGCCTCGACCGGCGGTTTCACCGACTGCCTGCTCCAGCGTGGTGCCGAACACGTGATCTCGCTCGACGTCGCCTATGGCCAGATCGACGATCAGATGCGGCATCACGAGCAGGTGACCGTCATCGAGCGCCTGAACGCCCGCGACCTGATCCCCGCCGACCTCGACTACGAACCCGCTCTGGCGGTCATCGACGTTTCCTTCATTTCCCTGACCAAGGTCCTCGAGGCGGTGGTCAACGCCACTGCGCCCGACGCGAAGATCCTCGCCATGGTCAAGCCGCAGTTCGAGCTGGGCCGGAAACGGGTGGGGCGAGGGGGAGTGGTGCGGAAACCGGAAGACCGGCGCGAGGCCGTGGCCGGCATCGCCGATTTCGCCCGTGACCTCGGTTTGTCGCTCCTCGGTGTGGCGCCGACCGGATTGCCGGGGCCGAAAGGAAACCTCGAGACCTTCCTGTACCTCGGCAGATCCGGTGCAGGGGCTGCCAGCGGCGCTGCTCTCTGCGAAGGTGTGGACCTATGAGCGACCCGGTGGCACTGCTTTTCACGCATGATCACGCCGAAGGAATCGATCGGGCGACCGAAGTGTGCCGCGCCGCGGCCGAGCGCCACGGGTGGAACCTGGTTCCCGTTGCCGACCGCGGCGATCTGGAGCCGGAGCTCTGCATCGTGCTCGGGGGCGACGGGATGGTGCTGAATGCGCTGCGCACCACAACCGGCACCAGGACCCCGGTCTTCGGCATCAACTTCGGCCGGGTGGGTTTCCTGGCCGCGGTCGAGGCCGACCAGATCGAACTCGGGCTCGACCGGGCCTTTGCCGGCGACACCGAGCTGATCGACCTGCCCGGACTAACCGTGACGATGGACGGCAAGACTTCCACCGGACTGAACGACGTCAGCTTCAGCCGCCGGCCGCGCGGTGGCGTTGCCGAGCTCAGCTACCGGATAGCTGACGAAGAGGTCGGACATGTGCGCTGCGACGGACTCGTGGCCGCCACGTCGACCGGTTCCACCGGTTACAACCTCGCGAACAACGGGCCGATCCTCGCGTGGGGAGTCGACGGATACGTGGTGAGTTACATCGCCCCCCACACACTCACGGCCCGCGCTCTGGTGGTCGCCCCCGGTGACGTGCTCCACGTGGTCAACCACCGCAGCCGTGACAGCGTCGATGCCGCAGTCGACGGGGTCCAGGTGGGCGAACTCGCTCCGGGAGCCGAGGCCGAAGTCACCTACCACAGCGGCGCGGCCCGGCTCGTGCAGCTGGCCGGATCGAACTTTTACCATCGCATCAGGGAAAAGTTCGGCCATCTAGCCGTTTAGGGACGTTTTTAGTCCGAACGCGTTGCTAGAACTGGTGTTCGTGTTGCGTGAACTCCGGATAGAGAACCTCCTGCTGATCGAAAGGGCCGAGCTCCAGCTCGGGGAGGGCCTGAACGTGCTCACCGGCGAGACCGGGGCCGGCAAGACCGTGCTCGCGCATTCGCTCGACCTGTTGATGGGCGGCAAGGCGAAACGCGGCATCGTGCGGCCCGGCGCTGACGAAGCCTGGGTCGAAGGCGTATTCGACCTCGCGGGCCACTGGTTCTCAGACCCCGCACTGAGCGAGATCCTCGACCGCCTCCCGGCCGGCTCCGAAGAGCTGGTCCTCGGCCGGCGCGTCTCGGCCGGAGGCAGGACTTCGGCCTTCGTTGGCGGGAGGGCCGCCACGGCGGCCGACCTCCGGACGCTCACGGAACGCCTGCTCGCCTTCTACGGCCAGCACGAGCACCGGCGCCTGACCATTTCGTCAGCCCAGCTCGCGATGGTTGACGGGGCCGGCGGTGATGCCCAGGTCAGGCGGCTGGCGGCCTATCGCGACGCCTGGGACGAAAGGCGCCGCGCGAGGACCGAACTCGACGAACTACTCGGACGGGACCAGGCCCGGGAACGTGACCTCGACCTCCACCGGTTCGAGCTCGAAGAAATCGAGAGCGCCGGCCCACGGGTCGACGAAAAGGACGGCCTGGAAACCGAGCGCGACCGGTTGCGCCACGCGGAAGGACTTCGGATCGCAGCCGATGCCGCCGCATCAACCCTGAAAGGTGGAGAGGACGGCGAAGGCGCGAGC
>JBPPMI010000003.1:0-10353 GCA_051305975.1 Solirubrobacterales bacterium | reverse complement strand
GATCTTCCTCATCCTGGCAGGGGCGATGGCCGCCTGTTACATCGTGGGCCACATCTTCATGGTCAAGGGCAAGATGGTCGAGGTCTTCGACGACGAAGACGACACCCCGGCCGGCTCCCCGGCGGCAATGTCGCCCGCTACGGCAGGGGTTCCGTCGCCGGAAGTCCCGCCTGAGCATCCTCTGGCGAAAGAGTGAGCTGGTTGTAGGGCGCGGCCGGCCCGATCGCGACGATCGGGTTGAAGAGGCAGGCGATCAGAAAGCTCTCGCGGGGGCGTCACGGGCGCCCACCCTATAGCCTTCCCGCTCGACCTAAACCGGGCGGCCTCAGGAGCCTCCGGACAGGGCCAGACAACGCCGGAGTTCCGGCTTCTCAGGAGTGAAGGGAACGAAGCAATGGCCGAGCGCCCGAGTCCGCAGAACCCCCCGCAGAAGAAGTCCAGGTTTTCCTCGATTGCTCTGATCAGCGTCATCGTCATCGCCGCGGTTGCGATCGGCGGGGCCATCGGTGCGTACGCCTACCGCGAGCGCCTGATCAACAAGAAGGACGACGACCAGATCGCCAAGGGCGCCGCTGAGGGTTCGACCGGCAGGGCCACGGCAAGCAACGGTGCTCCGGGCAGCAAGTTCGACGCCCAGTTCAACACCGACACGATGTTCCCTGCCTTTCACCCGGACCGCCACAGCTACGTCACCCGTTGCGTCCCCGGAAAGGTGAAGGTCCAGGTAAAGGCCGATGACGGCACGACGGTCAAGGTCGGCCCCTACCCGCCGGAAACCGGTCGGTTCGCCGCCGAAGCGAGGCCCCTTCCCGGCCAGGACTTCAACGTTGTGATCGACAGCGCCGGTGAAACGCAGACCTACCGCGTCCGCTGCCTGGCCGACGACTTTCCCGAATGGACCTACAGCCGTCTCAAGGACCCGCCGAAGGGCATGTTCTTCGTCTCGGAACGCCCCGAGCCGAAGAACTCCATGCGCAACTGGGCGATGGTCTTCGACCAGGACGGCATGCCCGTCTGGTGGTTCAGCCCGCCGACCAACACGCTCGGCGGCCAGATCCTCCCGGACAAGACCTTCCAGGTCCCGCGCGGCTTCGGTGACGGCTACGGCAAGGACCCGAGGACCGGCAACGAGATCTACTCGCTGGACGGGAGGTTCAAGAAGCTGGTGAGGACGGAGAACGCCCCGTCGGACGGCCACGAGTACGAGATGCTGCCGAACGGAAACGTGCTGATCAACAGTTACAAGCCCCGTCTCGGAGTCGACCTGAGCTCGGTCGGTGGCCCGAAGGACATCGGCGTGTTCGACGGTGAGGTCCAGGAAATCGCGCCATCGGGAGAAGTCGTCTGGAAGTGGAACTCCGGCGACCACGTGCCGCTCAGCTACACCCCGCAGCGCTGGTGGAAGAAGATCCTGAACAACCCGCATCCGGATGCCGACGGCAACGAGTACATCGACATCTTCCACTTCAACTCGGCCGAACCCTGGCGCAAATGGATAGTGATTTCGACCCGGCACACCGACAAGGTGTTCGGGATCAACAAGAAGACCGGGAACATCGACTGGACCTTCGGCGGCGAGCCCGATCCGAAGTCACTGGAACTTCTCGGCGACGACCCGCGGGGCGACTTCCCGATCGGCGGTAACCACGATGCCCGGATCAGCCAGGGCAACCTGCTTTCGGTCCACGACAACAGCACCCACCTGAAGGGCCGCCAGCCGCGCGCCGTCCGGTACCGCCTGAACATCGAGGCCGGAACCGCGACCTATGACGGGCAGAACGTCGACCCCCAGGTCAGGGAAAGCCACTGTTGCGGCAGCGTGCGGCCCTTCGGCACCGGCTGGATCGTCGCCTGGGGCAACAACCCGTTCGTCGACGGCTTCAACTCGGAGGATCAGCTCGCTTTCCGGATGCGCCTGCCGATCCCGGCCTACCGGGCAGTGCCGGTGCCGCCGGAAGTCACCGAGGCCGATCTGAACCGGGCGATGGACCGCATGGAGATCGAGCCCCCGATGGCGAAGACGCCAGTGAATCCGATTCAGCACTTCGACAACAGCAAGTAGCCAGGGGCAGGGTCGGTTTGCCCCTGGGAGGACGGATTCCGTGACCCGCCTCGACTGCCGGCGGCAGTGACGAGCGACCTCGCGGAGCATTTCACCCGGCCGGGATAGCCAAGCTAGAGTTCGTCGGCGAGAATCCCGACCATCTGGGCGAGTGACGGCACTTCACGGCTGATCTTCCGTTGCCGCACCGCACCGTTCTGCCGGGCGAGCTCGGTGCACAGCTCGAGCTCAGCGACGCAGTCAAGGTCCTCGGCGTGCGGCATCAGGTGGGGCATCATCGTCTCGAGGATCTTCGGCACCGAGATCCGGTCCGCCAGCTCGGCGTCGATCAGGCTCGCTTCGACTCCGTCCCGGGCCGCCAGGAAGCGGTTTTCGCTGATGATCTCCTGGGCGTCGATGTCCCGGGTGGTCAGCTTGCTCTCCATCTGTTCCAGTCTGACGAGGCACCGGGTGAGGGCGACCAGGGCCGCAGTGTCTTCGTTCCGCGTCTGCGCGTCCATCACCCGGATCTCGATCGTGCCGAAGTTCGGCTGCGGCCGCACGTCCCACCAGAGGAAGGTTGATTCCGGGATCGCGTCGGTCCGGATCATCAGGTCGACCTCTTCCACGTACTGGTCGTAGTGGCGAAATGGCCGGGGGATCCCTACCCGGGGGAAAGCCTGGAAGAGCGGGGTCCGCGCGGAGGACAGGCCGGTATCGCGGCCCTGCCAGAACGGCGAGTTCGCGGAGAGTGCCAGCAGGAGCGGCAGGTGGACACGCATCCGGTTGTAGACCTGGATCGCCGATTCCGCGTCGCCGATTCCGACGTGGACGTGAAGGGCGAAGGTGGGTTCGCGCCGGGCCAGTTCGCGCATCGATCCGTGGACGAACTGGTAGCGCTCACCGGCGGAGATCGTGATCTCCTCCCAAACCGCGAACGGATGGGTGCCCGAGGCGGCGGCGCGCAGGCGAAGTGTCCTGAGGGTGTCGGCCAGACTGTTCCTGAGCCCGGCGAGTTCGTTTATGGCACCCCTGACGTCGCTGTGGACTCCGGTCCGGAGCTCGACGGCGGAACCGTGGGTCTCGGGGGTAACGTGTGACACGACCTCGGGCGACAGGCGGGGCATGACCGCATCGATCCGGTTGGCCAGGGCATTGCTGACCGCCGAGATCAGCATGACTTCTTCTTCGACGCCGACCGTGAACTCGCCGAGGGGGTGCGGTTCGGTCGGCCACCGGGCCCATTCCGGGAAGGTGTTCGGTCCGGCCACGCTAGATCGTCGATCCGCTCAGCCGGTGCCGGCCGAACTCCTGGCTGGCATCCGTGAAGCTCTCGAACAGGTGGAGGTGATCGGGCTGGTCAACCATGAGTTCGGCGTGCCACTGGACACCCTTCACGAAGAGCCGGGAGCGGTCCTCTACCGCTTCGACGGCGCCGTCCGGGGCCCATCCCGACGGTTCGAGGTTCTCGCCGAGCTGGTCTACCGCCTGGTGGTGGAACGAGTTCACTGCGATCACGGTCGAATCGAAGATCGCTGCGAGGCCCGAGTCAGGATCGAGGTCGACCCGGTGGCTGGCGGTCTGTCCCGGCATCTTCTGCCGGTGTTCGATGTCAAGCCAGCGGTCCGGGATGTGCTGGATCAGGGAGCCGCCACGGCTGATGTTCAGGGCCTGCATGCCGCGGCAGATGGCGAGGATCGGAAGGCCGCTCATGTCAGCCCAGCGGGCGATGTTCAGTTCGAACCGGTCGAGGTTCGGTTCGGTAGGCCCGAGCATCTCGTGGGGCTCCTGGCCGTAGCTGTCGGGGTGGATGTCCGGTCCCCCGGAGAGGCAAATGCCGTCGAGCCGGGCGAGGAGCGGACCGATAAGTTCGGTGCCGAGCGGCGGGATGACGACGGGGATGCCGCCCGCCACCTCGACCGCCCGCATGTAGGTGAGGCCGAGGGCCATCTCATGGCGGGGCGGTTCGCCTTCCGGAGTTATCGAGACGGTCTCGGCCTTGCGGACCTCGGAAGTGGTGACCCCGATCAGGGGGTTGACCTGGCGGCGTGTTCGAGGCTGCACGGAAGGAATCATGACTCGAGTATCCATGTGTCCTTGGCTCCACCGCCACGTGTGCTGCTGACGATCAGCTCGCCCTTGGTCCGGGCGTAACGGCTCAGGGCGACCGGAGCCACCCTGGTTTCTTCTCCGATCGTGAATACGTAGGGCCTCAGGTCGACGTGGCGGGGCGAAAGTTCCCCGCCACTGACTGTCGGATGCTGCGAAAGCACCACCATCTCCTGCGCGATGAACCGTTCCGGCGACTTCCGGATCGTCGTGGCCAGGCTCTTGATCTTCTCGTGTGGTGTCCGCGGTCCGATCACGATGTCCTGGCCACCGAACGTCCAGCGCGGTTTGACGACCAGTTCGTCGAGGCGGTCTATCGCTTCCGAGAAATGGTCGGGGTTGCCGAGGTCATAGCTCTTCGTATTCTCGAGGACGGGCTCTTCGTCCAGGTAGAAGCGGATCAGTTCATCTACGTAACAATGGAGCGCCTTGTCGTCGGCCACACCGGTTCCGAACGAGTTGAGGCACGCCAGCTTGCCGTTCCCCAGCGGACCGGCGATGACTTCTCCGAGCGGGGTCAGCCGTTCACCGGACCGGGTGAGCCGCTCGGTGCTCGACCGGTTGTAGAGCACGTCGATCTCGAATCCACCCTCGGCCGAGACGGCCCTCAGCCGGCCGCCCGTCTCGCGCAGGTCGCCGGGGGTCACGAGCGGCACGGCGAGGCGGCGAGCGAGCTCCTGGTGCTCGTACCACGCGTTGCTGATCTCGCCGTCGGTCAGCAGCGCGATCGCAGGATCGCCGGTGCCGGTGGGATCCTTGGCCCGGAGTGCATCGGCAAGCAGCTCGAAGGCGGGTTCCGGAGATCGGGGCCTGGTCGTTTCCGACTCCAGCCCCGGGTCGATGACGGCGCGGCACGCGGCGGCATAGGCGAGGCCGGACGGGGTCCGCAGATTGTCCTCGATGACCGAGAAACCGCCGTCGGCGCCACGGACCAGGTCGGGACCGGCGACTTCGGCCTGGACCGGCACCCCGGCTTCGGCGAGATGCGGTTCGAAATGCATCGCCTGCGTGATCAGGTCTTCCCGGATCACCCCGGCGTTCACGACTCGGCGATCGGCATAGGCGTCCGCGAGGAATTCGTTCAGGGCCCGCACCCGCTGGATCAGTCCCCGTTCGAGGCCTGCCCATTCGGCCGCCGGCATTAGCCGCGGAATCGCATCGATCGCGAAAGGGGCCCGGGACTGCGGCGGTCCGAATTCGATTCTTCTATCCGCGACTCCGAGCAGGACGGCGCCCTGGAGCCTTGCCAGGTCGTCCCGCCCGATCGGGGAGAAGAGCTCTCCGTAGGGCGGGCGGACCGAGCCGTCCGGCATGAAGGCCTCGTCGAACACCCCGGGATCGACCGGATAGTTCAGTTGTGTCGTCTTGCCCCCCGCGTACATGGGAGAAGGGTAGAGGCAGCCGTTTCGGGAAGGTTGGCCCGTGGTCTGAAATTTCGCCGGCCGCGTTTCACGGTTCGCGGATGGACCTCACACCACAGCGAATCCCCGATCATGTATCTTGATGAAACGACTAGACAAACACAACAAAGTCCAGTCGTTTCCACTGGGCGGTGGGCTAGACAGCCCAGTTGGACGCACGGGAAACGGGGCGGAGTCGTGGCTAGCGGCTCCGCCCCCTCCCGATCTCGAAAAACTCTCCAGGAACGACGCGCCATGACCGAAAACTCCCTTCATCCCGGATTCCAGCCGAACGTGATCGCGATCGTGGGCAATCCACGAAGAGACAGCCGCACCCTCCGTCTGGCTTCGGGTGTCGCCGACGGTCTCGCCGGGCAGGTCGGCGCGACACCCGCACTGACCATCGACCTGGTCGATCTCCAACTGGACCGGGCCGGTTACGACCAGGCCCTCACGGAACTCGTGCTAGGCGCCCAGGTCGTCATCGCCGCGAGCCCGACCGTGATGGGCAGCTACGCCGGCCTGCTCAAACTGTTCCTGGACGGCCTGCCGGAAGCGGCCCTGCTCGGCAAGACCGCGATTCCCCTGATGATCGCCCGTCAGGCCCGGCATGCCCTTGCGGCGGACGTCCACCTTCGCCCGGCCCTGCTCGAACTCGGGGCCACCTGCCCGACCCCTTCTTTGGTCGCGCTCGAGGCCGAATACGCGGCGCTCGGCAGCGAGGGCCTCGTCACCGCTTGGCTCGAGCGCAGCAGCAGCTGGCTGGCCGGGATTCCCGCCGTCTGATCGGACAGGCGCCTGACGGGGCCTAGCGGACCCGCAGTCCGGCGGTGTTCTTCGGCTTGGTCCCGGCGCTGGTCTTCGTACGGAAGCCAAGCTTGAACTTCCTGCCACTCGCGGCGGACTTGATCTTCAGTCTGAAGTCGCGGACCTTCGTTTTTCCGGGGCGACCGTTCCGTAGATCTGGCAGGACTTCTTCACCCGGATCGCCTTCATCGGTGCCTTGATGCAGACCGAGACTGCCTTGGCATCTCCGGTGCCGGAATTGAAGATCCGGGCGCGATACTTGATCTGCTTGCCGGCTCTCGCCTTGCGCAGCTTCGGCGAGATCTTCAAACCGAGCTTTGGAGTCTTGAATTCGGGATCGGGATCGGGATCCGGGCCGGGACCCGGCGTCACGCTTTCGTCGACCGACCGGATCAGGGTGATGCCGCTGGGCCCGAGGTCGACGTTGTCAAGGTCGATGCCATTCAGGATGCCGGCCAGGTCGATGCCACCGGGCGCTTCCCCGCCGAGGCTCTCCAGGAGGCCGGGCAGCAGGGTCAGGATCGTGGAGCAGGCATCGATACCGAAGATCTTGGTCTGGCCGGAGAACGGCCCGAGCTTCGACCACTCGGCGGTAATGGATCCCTTGCCGAGAGGGCCCTTCGTGAAGCGCTCGCCCTGGGCGATCGAAGTGCTTTCGGTCGTGAAGTGGACGTCCATCGGCCCGAAGCCACAGGTCAGATTGTCACCGAGGAGGGCGAGCAGCGCCGAGTTGCTGCCCAGCACGGATCCGAAGTCGAGACCGAGGCCGCTGAGCAGCGTGATCGTCTGCTGGATGTCGACCGAAACCCAGATGCCCGCCTCGGCGTCGAGGTCGAGCTGGCCGGTGGCCGGGTCGAACTTGCCGGTGGCATCGCTTTCGATGCCCATGAAGGCCTTGACGGCGATCGGGGAGGTGATCCCGAGCTCGGGCATCTTGAAGCTGCCCTTCGGGATGACCACGTTGCCGTTGTCGTAGAGCTTGCCTTCGATGGATGAGTCCGAGGCGAGCGTGTCGAGGGGAAGGTTCTCAATCGCGCTCACGTCGAGCTTGCTGTCATCGAAGTCGATCTTGAACGGCACCGAGGCCGCGCCAGCGCTCTGGGGGCCGGCCAGGAGTATCAGGAGAACGAACAGGACAGAAACCGTCAATGCGGCCGGAACCGCCCGAGTCAAGCGTGTTTTCTCCACGAATCTCCCTTTGTCTCGCCGCCATCCCAGTCTCCCGCGGCATCCTCCATTTGACTTCTGCCTGAAGCAGCATAGCCGCAGGTCTTGCCGGGTAAGGCTCCTCACTACCATCGGAAGCCTCCCCTCAACCAGAAGGACCTCCATGAGCAAGCCTCAGTTCTCCGCGGAAACCGACGACAAGGGCACCTTCGTGCGCCAGCAGAGCGCATTCCGCGAAGCAGTGTCCGCCGACGGTTCGTCGGAGTTCCCGGCCGAAGCCGGCCGCTACCACCTGTACGTGTCGTATGCCTGCCCCTGGGCTTCGCGCGCGATCATCATCCGGCAGCTGAAAGGGCTCGAAGACGCGATCCCGATGACCGTCGTCGATCCCGAACGCGATGATCGGGGCTGGCGTTTCACCGAGGAAGCCGATCCGGTCAACGGCTTCGAGTACCTGGCCGAGGCCTATGCGCTGACCGACCCCGATTTTGACGCGAGGGTCACCGTGCCGGTCCTGTGGGACACGAAGGAGAACCGCGCGGTGAACAACGAGAGCGCGGAGATCATCCGGATGCTGAACTCGGAATTCGACGAACACGCGAAGAATCCCGACCTCGACCTCTACCCGGAGGAACTCAGGGACGAGATCGACGCCCTCAACCACCGGATCTACAACAGCATCAACAACGGGGTGTACCGAACCGGCTTCGCATCCACCCAGGAGGCTTACGAAGAAGCCTTCGTCGACCTCTTCGAAGCCCTCGACTGGGTCGACGACATCCTCGCCGGCAAGCGCTACCTGACCGGTGACACCATCACCGAGGCCGACTGGCGCCTCTTTGTCACCCTCGTCCGCTTCGACGCCGTCTACGTCGGCCACTTCAAGTGCAACCAGAGGCGGATCGCCGACTACGACAACCTCTCCGGGTACCTGCGGGACCTCTACCAGCAGCCCGGGATCGAGGAAACTGTCGACCTCGACCACATCAAGCGCCACTACTACCGGACCCACCCCCAGATCAACCCGACGAGGATCGTTCCGATGGGACCGGTCCTCGATCTCGATTCTCCCGCAGGGAGGGAGCACCTGTCGCTCTGAGCGGGTTCGTCTGTTACGTTTCGGCCAAATGTCGACCAACCCGCTCATGAAATGACTCTGGCCAGTGACCGTCCCCGGCCCAAGTGGCATTGGTTCCTTCCGACTTCCGGTGACGGTCGGAACGTCACCAACGTCGTCGACGTGGCTGGCCAGCAGACCGTCACCCGGAACGCGGACGTGCCGTACCTCGCCGAGGTCGCGAAGGCCGCGGAGCGTGCCGGGTTTGAAGCGGTGCTCACGCCGACCGGCTCGGGCTGCGAGGACGCATGGGTCACCTGCGCCGCGGTCGCCCAGCATACCGAGACCTTGAAGTTCATCGTGGCGTTCCGCCCCGATTCGATCCAGCCGGCCTGGGCCGCCCACCAATCGGCCACCTTTCACCGGCTGACCGACGGCCGCCTGCTGCTGAACGTCGTCACCGGTGGCGATCCGGTCGAGCAGAAGGCGTTCGGCGATCACCACGACAAGGAGACCCGCTACCGCCGCACCGCCGAATTCCTCGAGGTCATCAAGCGCTCGTGGACCGGCGAGACCTTCGATCACGAAGGTGAGTTCTTCAATCTCGAAGGGGGCGGCCTCCGCCGCAAGCTCGAGGACCTCGATCCGCCACAGGTCTATTTCGGTGGCGCGTCACCGGCCGGCCAGGCCGTGGCCGCCCGTTATGCCGACGTCTACCTCACCTGGGGGGAGCCGCTCGAAGCGGTAGCGAAGAAGGTTGAGGGGATGGACGAGCGGGCAAAGGAAGAGGATCGCGAGATCTCCTGCGGACTCCGCATCCACGTGATCTCGCGCGATACCGAGGAGGAGGCCTGGCTGGAAGCGGACCGCATCCTTGACGGTCTCGATCCGGAGGCGGTGAAGAAGGCCCAGGAGAAATTCGCCCGCATGGACTCCGTCGGCCAGGCGAAGATGACCGAGCTCGCCAAGAGCAGCGAACGCGACGACCTCGTGATCGCCCCGAACCTCTGGGCCGGCATCGGACTGATCCGGGAGGGTGCCGGGACGGCCCTCGTCGGGAGCCACCAGCAGGTGGCGGACCGGCTGCTCGAATACCGCGACATCGGCATCGACGAGTTCATCCTTTCTGGATACCCGCACCTCGAAGAAGCGTTGCGCTTCGGCGAGAACGTGCGTCCGCTGCTGGACCGGGCCACCATCAGCGCCTGAAACCCTAGAAGAACATCATGTTTATCTGCGGGGCTGCAGGGTATTGACCAATTGAAAGGTCGTCGTGTAGCGTTTCCCGTGGGGAGCCTTGGGAGAAGCACACTGGCTCAAATCAAAGGTTTGACGGAGGAATTTCAATGCGCAGGATTCGCCTGTATTTGCTGACAGTGGTAGCAACCGTTGCGGGACTGGTGCTGGCCGGAGGATTCGCAACGTCTGCTGGCGCAAAGCCGCTGGCGAATGCTCCGACGATCACTGGTCCCGCTGATTACATGGCCGGTGGCAGTGTCGGAGACGCGTGGGTCAAGGACGCGAAGCCCGGGACCGAGGTACTGCTGGTCAACAGCAAGAACAGGGTCGTCCGCTCTGGCAAGACCGACTCCTTCGGTTCCTTCATCTTCTACGATGTGACTCCGGGCGCCACGTACACCGTGCGCACTCCCACCAATACGATCAAGCGCAAGGTCAGCAAGAAGAAGCTCAAGAAGGCCAAGAAGCTGCGCAAGAAGCAGATGAAGATGTGCAAGACCTTCAAGAAGAAGGCGAAGCGCAAGGACTGCAAG
>JBPPMI010000002.1:0-2760 GCA_051305975.1 Solirubrobacterales bacterium | reverse complement strand
GTGCCGGCGCCGCGGATGTGCGCGGGGTTGTACGGGATGAGTGGGTTCGGTCGGGCGGAGGCCGCCGAACCGAGGATGGTGCGCAGGAGGCTGTAGGCCTGCGCGCGGATGGTCTCCTTTCCGGGCGCGAGGGCGTCGTACCACTTGGTGACGTCGTCGGCTGTGATCCGGTCGAGGCGCTCGTCGTCGAAGGTCGGGTAGATGTAGGTGTCGAGCAGCATCCGGTACTGCTGGCGGGTGGTCGGGCGAAGCTCGCGGCCGCGGGTCTTGCGGCCCTCGAGCCACTGATCGCCGTACACCTGCATCGTCGGCACCGTGCGCCGCGACGCACCTCGCGCCGCGGCGTCCGGCGCCCAGACCTCCATCTGGATCTCGGCCCGCCGGTTGGCCAGCCAGGCGACGGCGTCCTCCTTGGCGTCGAACGTCGTCGGCGCCCGGTAGAGCCGACCGTCCGGACCGGTGTACGCCGCACGGTAGCGGCTCGGACTCGCGGCGCTCGATCCGCCCGAAGCCACGGCGGGCGGGAGAGGTCTCCCGTGCCATCTTTTGTCCCACAGCGTCGCCAGCGAGACCACCGAGAACCCGACCGCCAAAAGTTCGAACCTTGTATCGCCCACCCGAGTGAGAAACAGCCCTCGAGCTCGTTCAAGCGGATCCGGATCCGCATCGGTAGAGCGGGATCGAGCCGTCGCCGGTACGACGACGGATCGTCTTGTTGCTCAGCGACATCCCTTCAACTGCCTCCTCGATGCTGAGGGCGTGTTGCCCCTGAGGTGTTGCGAAGACTGGGTCCGCGAGGCCGAGGTCGGTGGCTGTGTCGGCCTGGGACGCGCACCAGGTATCTTCACGCGTCGTCACAGACATTGTGTCCCGTCAAGCGGAACAGATGGACGACGGGCGGCGTCGGCTCATTAGGTTCTGGGCCATGGTCGATGTGAACAACGTCACACGGAACGTACAATCGGTCTCACAACCGGTTGCCCGTTGTCGAGTCCTCAGGTCGCCCGCCTGCATCGGCCAAGACGGCAGGCCGGGCACCAAGGATCGACTCTTCGCTGGGGTTGTGCGTCGAGATGACGGCTCGACGGTTCCACATGCGGAACTTGATGTGTGGGGCGTCACGCTGATTGCGGACGAGAACGGCAGCTTCGAGATCCTGATCGTCGGGGCACGCGTCGATGACGTGGACATGACCATCACCGTCCGCGGGGATAGGTGTCACTCGCGGACCGAGATCGTCCCACCTACGGCCACCACGTTGGCGGACGGCACGCTCTTAGTGATGCACAGTATTGAGCTCGTCCGCGAGTCTAGTTTGCAAGCGTTGGGTGTGAACTGATGAGCCCCTGCACTACGCCCGTTCGAAGCCGAATGGCGCGGGCGGGTGTGAGTGGATCTCAGTGCTGCTCACCCAGGACTGCGCACAATCGCCACAGCGGCGGTTCTGCGAGTACCTCGTTCACTCGCGCCAACGTCCCGTACTGCTCTGACAAGCGCGCCAGTCGCCAGGGTTCGGTGGTGCGCTCAACGTGTTCTCTCACTTGCCTGGCTCGCCGCGGAAGGTGGCCGGTGGCCGGCGGCCTGCAACCGGCGGCCTGCAACCGGAGACTAAGAGACGCTCGTCGGGCTCGGAACGACTAGTTCGCCGGACCCAGAACGATCCATTGACAGACCTAATGAGGAGGAAGCATGCCACGCTTGGCACGCTCAGAGTGGTACGACCTGACTCGCGACATGAACTGGGAACTCACGTATGTCGACGAGGAGGAAGCCTGGCCGACGACTCTGTCGAATGCCTACGGCGTCCCCCGCGAGAAGTGGTGGACGTGGGACGAACCTTACAAGGTCACGTACCCCGAGTACGTCCACAACCAGTACGGCAAGGACGCTAGCGTCTATGCGTTCAACGAGGTCGTGGGACGCTCGAAGATGTACGAGCAGTTGGATCCGGGTTGGAAGTCGGCGATCCTCGCTCACTACGGGGCCATCGCGCTTCCCGAGTACCTCGCGAGCATCGGCGAATCCCGGATGGGAAGGTTCGGCCGCGCCGCGGCTTGGCGAAACATGGCGCTGTTCGGAACCCTCGACGAGACTCGACACGGTCAGATCCAGACCTATTTCCCCTACGGCCTGCTCGCCAAGGAACCACGCGCCGACTGGGCGCACAAGGCGATGCACACCAATGAGTGGGGAGCGATCGCCGCGCGCAGCCTGTTCGATGACATGTTCACAGCCAATGACGCTGTGTCCACTGCCATCCAGCTCACGTTCACGTTTGAGACAGGGTTCACGAATCTGCAGTTCCTCGGCATGGCAGCCGACGCGATGAAGGTCGGGGACCTCGACTTCGGCGCCCTGATCTCGTCCATCCAGACCGATGAGGCGCGCCACTCCCAGCAGGGTGAGCCGACAATCAAGCTCTTGGTGGAGAACGGACGAGAAGACATCGCCCAGAAGCTCGTCGACCACATGTTCTGGCGCTCCTGGCGCATCTTCGCGCTCCTGACTGGCCTGTCGATGGACTACTACACCCCGCTCGAGCACCGAACCCACTCGTTCAAGGAATTCATGACCGAGTGGATCTGCAAGCAGTTCATGGACCAGTTCCGCGACTTCGGGTTGGAGAAGCCCTGGTACTGGGACGAGAAGTTCCTTCCGGAGCTCGACTGGTACCACCATGCTCTGCACATGGGCATCTGGACCTGGCGTCCGACAGTGTGGTGGAACCCCGACGCCGGCGTTTCCCCCGAGGAGCGAGAC
>JBPPMI010000001.1:0-3061 GCA_051305975.1 Solirubrobacterales bacterium | reverse complement strand
AGACCGCCGAGCGCCTCGGCATCACTTTCGATGAGTTCATCGCGCAGGGCGCATCCAAGATCCCGGTGCGCCGGGTAGGTCAGGTCGAGGACGTGGCATCCCTTGCCAACTACCTTGTCGAAGACGAGTCGGGCTTCCTGTCCGGCCAGATCATCTATCTCGCTGGAGGTCCGAAAGTATGAGTGACACAAAAGAATATGTGTTCGGTAGCCTTGCCGACCTCCAAGCCGCTCTCGGCCATGAACTGGGCCACAGCGAGTGGATCGAGATCACCCAGGAGCGGGTCGACAAGTTCGCCGAGGCGACAGGTGACTTTCAGTGGATCCATGTGGATGTCTCCCGCAATGCCGAGAACCCGTTCGGCGGCACGATCGCACACGGCTTCTTGACCCTGTCGTTGATCCCGGTGCTGCAGCAGCAGATCTACAGCATCACCAACCGGAAGGCCGGCGTCAATTACGGTCTGAACAAGGTCCGCTTCCCCACCCCGGTCCGGGTTGGCAAACGAGTTCGCGGGAGCGCAAAGTTGACCGAGATCGTCGAGTCACCCGCCGGCATCCGAGTGACCATGGAGATGACCATCGAGGTCGAGGGCGCCGAGAAGCCGGCCTGCGTGGCCGAGGCCATCGCGCTGTACATCTTCAACTAGCCACTTCTGTTCAACTAGCACTCTGCTTAGGCCCCGATCCAACGACGGATCGGGGCCTTCGTCATGTACAAGACGACTGGCTTCCATGGTGATCCTGAGCTCCTGCGTATAGCCTCAAGACTGTGCTTTCCAAGGAAGGACAGCGCTAAATTCTTTAGAGGAGATGCAATGTCGGATCGCCTGGAGGGCAAAGTCGCCCTGGTCACCGGAGCCGCAAAGGGTATCGGCGAGGCCATCACCCGCCGCTTCGTCAAGGAAGGGGCGAAGGTCACCCTCGCCGACATCGACGACGGGGCCGGGCAGGCGCTCGCTGACGAACTCGGGGACTCCGCCCACTACGTGAGCCTCGACGTCGCCGAGATCGACCAGTGGGATGCTGCGGTCGCTGACACCGTCGGTCGCTTCGGCGGACTCGACATCCTGGTGAACAATGCCGGCTTCGGCTTTCTCGGCCCCCTCGACACGGTCGACCTCGACGCGCACCTGCGTCTCACCGCCGTCAACCAGCACGGAGTCTTCTACGGCATGCGTGCTGCCCGGTCCGCCCTGATCGCCTCAGGCGCCGGATCGATAGTCAACATGTCACCGATGGATGGCATCATCGGTGTACGCGGAATGACAACCTACGTCGCCACCAAGTTTGCGGTGCGAGGAATGACCAAGAGCGTGGCACTCGAGCTCGGACCATTGGGCGTCAGGGTGAACTCAGTGCATCCCGGAATGATCGACACCCCGCTCATGCGGGGTGAATCGAAAGCCGAGAAGGGCGCCAAAAAGCCATCCCCAGCTCGGCGCTCGACCACCTGGTCTCGATGCAGCCGATCCAGCGGATCGGTCGACCAGAGGAGATCGCCAACATGGTGCTGTTCCTGGCCTCGGACGAGGCCTCGTACTGCACCGGGGCCGAGTTCGTCGTGGATGGCGGACACACGGCAGGACCCTGGCGCGAGCCGCTGCCCCTGAGTGGCATCAACTAGACGTCGATGCTCTCCCGGTCGAGTCGATCGGAGCCGGCGATGATGAAGTCCTTGCGCGGGGCGACATCATTGCCCATCAGCAGCTCGAAGACCCGCTCGGCGCGCTCGGCGTCGTCGATCTTGACTCGCCGCAGCGTGCGGTGGCTCCGCGACATCGTCGTGCTCGCCAACTGGTCGGCATCCATCTCGCCGAGGCCCTTGTAGCGCTGGATCGGGTCCTGGTACTTCTTGTTGCTGCGCTTGAGGCCGGCGAGCACGCCGTTCAGCTCGGCCTCCGAGTAGGTGTAGATGGTCTCATTCGGTTTGGTGCCGGGGTTCATTACGATCACGCGGTGAAGTGGCGGGACTGCCGCGTAGACCCTTCCCTCCCGAATCATCTCGGGCATGTAGCGCATGAACAGGGTGAGGAGCAGCGTGCGGATGTGAGCGCCGTCGACATCCGCATCGCTCATGATGATGACCTTGCCGTAGCGGGCGCTCGAGAGGTCGAAACTGCGCCCGGAACCTGCGCCGATCACCTGGATGATCGAGGCGCACTCGGTGTTCGAGAGCATGTCGGAGACCGAGGCCTTCTGCACGTTGAGGATCTTGCCGCGAATGGGCAGGAGCGCCTGGTACTCACTGTCACGGGCGAGCTTCGCCGTGCCGAGTGCAGAATCGCCCTCCACGATGAACAGTTCGCTGTTCATCACGTCACTGGATCGGCAGTCGACCAGCTTGGCCGGCAGCGAGGAGTTCTCCAGGGCGTTCTTGCGACGCTGGGTCTCCTTATGCGCCCTGGCCGACACTCTGGCCTTCATCTCGGCGACGATCTTGTCGAGCACCAGCGCCGACTGGGTCTTGTCGTCGCGCTTGCTCGATCCGAAGCGCTCGGACATCGCCTTGGCCACCACGTTCGCCACGATGTTGCGCACCGCCGGCGTGCCGAGGATCTCCTTGGTCTGGCCTTCGAATTGCGGTTCCGGCAGGCGTACGGTCAACACTGCAGTGAGGCCGGTGAGGATGTCGTCCTTCTCCAGCTTGTCGTTGCCGACCTTGAGCCGACGCGCGTTGGCCTCCACCTGAGCGCGGAGGAATTTGAGCATCCCCTGTTCAAAGCCGGCCTGGTGGGTCCCACCCTTCGGGGTGGCGATGATGTTCACATAGCTGCGGAACACCGTGTCGTATCCGGTGCCCCAGCGGAGGGCGACATCCACTTCACAATTGCGGCTGAGTTCGGTGGCGACCATGTGCCCGTTGTCGTCGAGCACCGGGACGGTCTCGGTGAAGCTGCCCTCCCCGGTGATGCGCCAGGTGTCGGTGAGCGCGGTGTCTGGCGCGAGGAACTCGACGTACTCGGAGATGCCGCCCTCGAACCTGAAGTGCTCGTGAACGGGCTCCTCGCCGCGCTCGTCGGTGATATCGAGCGCGAGCCCCTTGACCAGGAACGCGGTCT